>JBNMOP010000077.1:0-13516 GCA_051275005.1 Gammaproteobacteria bacterium
TGGGAACGGTAGACCCGGCGGTATATGGGAGCCCGAGGCAGGTGACCGTCGCTGGAATCCGTATATGTTCATCAAATTACCCTCTGCAATTATCGCCCATGGTGAGGCAATACAGGTACCAAAGAACCGAACACATATAGATTGGGAATGTGAGCTGGGCGTGGTCATAGGTAAAACGGCCAAGGCTGTTTCACCTAACCAGGCTGCAGATTATATTTTTGGTTATACCCTTGAACTTGATGTATCAGATCGTGAAGGGCGTGGAGACAGTCGTTATGGGTCAGACTGGTTAATTGGTAAGTCTCGCGATACCTTTGCCCCAATGGGACCGTTTATCACACCTAAAGAATTTGTTAGTGACCCCACTAACCTGAAGATTACCTTTGTACTGAATGGCGATGTGATGCAAGAATCCAATACCAACCTGATGATTCATGATGTTTTCGAACAAGTAGTTTATGCCTCGAATATTTCGACCCTGATAGTTGGCGATGTCCTGGCAACCGGTACACCCTCTGGTGTTGGTTCTGCACGTAACCCACCTATTTTTCTCAAGGCAGGTGACTCGACATCATGCAGCTATGAAGGTATGGGAACACTGGAAAATTCAGTGATCGGGTCAAATTAAGGATGATGAAACAACTTATTACATTCAGTTTACTTTTCCTATTCTGCACGCTTGCATGGTCGGCGGAAAATATCACCAGGGATATTATTGTTTATAAATCCCCATTATGCGGTTGTTGTTCCGGATGGGTTGCACACTTAAGAGATAATAACTTCAGTGTGACCGAGGTTAACGTCGATGATGTTACGCCGTATAAAGAAAAATATAGTGTGCCTGCCAGAATAGGCTCCTGTCACACTGCGGTGATAGATGGCTATGTCATAGAAGGCCATGTCCCTGCGGCCGATATTCTTACCCTGCTAAAAGATAGACCCGATATATTAGGGCTAACAGTACCGGGGATGCCGCTGGGTTCCCCCGGCATGGAGGTTGGAGACAAGTTCCAACCTTATGATGTGCTGATCATGAATAAAGATGGATCTGATGCAGTATATAATTCCTATACAGAAAAGTAAGTTGGCACCAGATCCTTAATATTTTTTCTACATACACAGGCACATAAATTAGTACTGAGTCTTATTTTATTTTTCTTGATACGCTACTAATACCACAACTGATTTGTTATCCATGATTGCACCTAAGCAGTCACTAAACCCGGACGTCCCAAAACTTAACAAATAGCAGGAAGAAAAATTATGGATTTAAAAATACTCGCAACGGTATTTGCAACTGTGTTTATTGCCGAATTAGGTGACAAAACTCAACTGGCGACTTTCCTTTTTGCCGCAGATAAAGAGGTTAGTAAGCTCTCGGTATTTATTGGTGCATCCATGGCCCTGGTAGTGGCCTCTGGTATTGGCGTCCTTGCTGGTGGTCTGATCTCGGAGTATGTCAACGAAAAATATCTGAACTACGCCGCTGGCTCTGGCTTTGTCCTGATTGGATTATGGACCATTTTAAGGTCATAGAATTCTAGCGCATTCTTAAAAGAATACTAATCACCACATGGTTGTACTACAGGTGACATCCCACTTTCGAGTATTATCATGTTATTTTCAGGGACGGTCTCAGGCATGTTCCAAGGTTAAACGCTCTGAGCTAACAATTACCTCTTTCCTGGATAACTCGTTATTGTGAGTGGTTTGATAGAGTCCACCTGTATACCAATACAAGGATTCAGGAAGAACACCTACTGCATCAGTATAACGGGATACAACCGCACTTTTACCATCTCCCACAGCAATATTCAGATATCTGGGTTCACCCCACCATACTCTGCGACGATACTGTTTACTCTTTTAATCGTATTGTCCAGGGCATGGGCTATGTCCATGGCTGATGATACATTAAGTTTTAAAAACTCATCTATCATCAGCACAAAAATATGCTCTGAATCTCTGCTTCCGTACACATTACTAAACGCCTGATCACAGACGGATTCCAACAATCATCTTCTTACTTTCTGAAAATTCCCCACATCACCATTGTGCACAAACAAATACTTACCATATCTAAACGGGTGATAATTTGCCTCGTTTACTCCGCTAGTTTGTGTCGCAGCACGAACATGTGCAAATATACTGGTACTGGCAATAACCCGCGACAGGTTGTGTAGATTGCGATTGTTCCAGGCAGGAGTTATGGAACGAAAAACTGCAGGTTGCTCTGAATGGTCAGGTTCATTCCATCCCACACCAAATCCATCGCCATTTAACTGCTCTTCTCTTTCATAACTATTTACACTTTGGCGTATCAAACAGTGGCAGGAATAACCAGAACAGTGCTGAGTAGTACGGGCGGCCCCTGGCAAAGAATAAACCGACACCTGGTCTTCCCCCATAGATGCGTTGCAAAAATTTACGCCTAATTCTGATTAGAAATAACTAATATTTAATTATTTCTTTCATGTAGTCTGATCTATACTTCGCACCCTATTCATCATCAGAATTAAAATGGATATTGAATTACCAATTTCGATTTGTCCACAACCGGATGACATAACCTGTGGTCCGACCAGCCTGCATGCCGTCCTGAATTATTATGGTGAACAGATCAGCCTTGAACAGGTAATGAGTGAAATCCGTATGTTGGATGATGGGGGGACTCTGGCAGTGTTTCTCGCCTGTGCCGCATTACGACGAGGTTTTAATGCAATCATCTATACTTATAACCTGCAAATATTTGATCCCAGTTGGTTTAAATCTAAAGATACCAATTTCTCTGAAAAGCTATTAGCACAAGCAAGAGAAAAGCAAACAAATATAAAGTTACAACATGCAACGGAAGGTTATCTTGAATTTTTACGTCTCGGTGGAAAACTGCGTTGTGTTGATCTAACAACTGGCCTGATACGTGGCATTATTCGACGCAAGTTTCCAATATTAACCGGCTTGAGTTCAACCTATCTTTATCAGGAAAAAAGGGAGTTCGGAAAAGCAGATGCTTCTGATGATATACGTGGTCATCCGGCCGGGCATTTTGTTCTTTTGACCGGCTACCATCGAAAGGGGCGAACTGTATTGGTAACTGACCCACTGGCACCCAATCCTGCAGCCCCAACACAGAAATATCCTGTAAATATTGACCGGGTAATATGCTCCATATTGCTTGGTGTTTTAACCTATGACGCGAACCTTCTGGTTATTCATCCTAAACCCGGGAAACGTAAATGAATATATTGTTAGTTGTAGCAAATCCTAAAAATTGGCCGCTAAATATTCCGGGAGTTAATGTAGTCTCTGCACGATCCTATCTGACTGATCCAACATACAGTGAAGATCGCTCTGCAAAGGTATTTAATCTTTGTCGGACTTATAGTTACCAAAGTAGTGGTTACTATGTATCCCTCCTTGCAGCTGCCCGTGGCCATAAACCCTTGCCGGACATCAACACCCTCCAGGATCTGAAATCCCAACATGTCATCAGGGTATTATCAGAAGACATGGAGCATCAAATAGACAGTATTTTAAAACCGCTTCAATCGAAAAAATTCACTCTCAGCATCTATTTCGGTCGTAATACTGCCAAACGCTATAACAGTTTATGTTTGCGTCTGTTTAACTCGTTTCGCGCCCCTCTACTGCGTGCGACCTTCATAAAAAACAAAACCTGGCAGCTTGACTCTATACGGACAATTGCTGTCAGTGACATCCCGGAAATTCATCGTAACTTTGTTATTTCTGCAGCCACGGAATACTTTTCAGGACGGAAACGCCATTTTAGAAAACGTACCGCACCACGCTATGATATCGCTGTTTTACATAACCCTGATGAGGCCCATCCTCCTTCGAATGAAAAGGCACTGAAAAAATTTCAAAAGGCTGCGGAGGCAACAGGCCTGGACTTTGAACTTATCGCCCGTAATGACTTACATCGTCTGGCGGAATTCGATGCCTTGTTTATTCGCGAAACCACTGCTGTCAATCATCACACCTTTCGTTTTGCTCAACGCGCAGCAGCGGAAGGACTTGTTGTTATAGATGATCCAGACTCCATCCTTAAATGTACCAACAAGGTATATCTGGCGGAATTATTGGCCAGAAACAATGTTCCGATTCCAAAAACGCTGATAATACATAAGAACAATATTAATAAAATCGAAGAGATACTTGGACTTCCCTGTATTCTTAAACAGCCTGATAGCGCATTTTCAGCTGGAGTCATGAAAGTAGAGAATGAAACTGAGCTTGAACAAACCGTCTCCAAATTATTGACTAATTCAGATCTAATCGTTGCTCAGGAATTTCTCCCCACAGATTTTGACTGGCGTATTGGTATTTGTGATCGCAGGCCACTCTATGCATGCCGTTATCACATGGCAAGCAAGCACTGGCAGATAATCAAACGTGACGATTCCGGTAAAACCAGTGACGAAGGCAAGGTAGACACCATGTCTATCGGTGAAGCACCAGATGAGGTAATAAAAATTGCGTTGAAGGCTGCCAACCTCATTGGTGACGGCCTGTACGGTGTAGACGTAAAACAGGTTGGAAATAAATGTTACATAATAGAAGTCAATGATAACCCCAGTATCGATGCGGGATTTGAAGATGGCGTGATGAAGGATGCTTTATATCGAGAAATCATGGGTGTGTTTCTCAAACGCATAGAATTGCGCAAACGTGGTAATAACTAGGCTAGAGACAGACATGCAACCCCTTGCTATTTTTTCTGCCTACGGCATAGAACTTGAATACATGATCGTCGATCGGGATAACTTAGACCTGCTACACGTCTCAGATGAAATTCTTAAATCTGTCGCCGGTGAGTATATAAATGAAGTGGAGCAAGGTGAAATTGCCTGGTCCAATGAGGTTGTGCTCCATGTCATAGAGTTAAAAACAAATGGTCCTGTCAAAAATTTTCAGGGCCTGCCCACTCTATTTAGTAAGAATTTGAACAAAATAAACACAATACTAGACCAACATAATGGCAAACTCATGCCCACAGCCATGCACCCATGGATGCGTCCTTATCGGGAAACCAGACTTTGGCCCCATGGCTCCTCGGACATCTATGACACCTATAACCGAATATTTAATTGCCAGGGTCATGGCTGGTCTAACCTGCAAAGTATGCATATCAATCTGCCATTTGCTGATGACCATGAGTTTGCACAATTACATACCGCGATAAGACTTCTATTACCTGTTATGCCTGCAATTGCAGCGAGTTCACCAGTAATGGAAGGTGAGTTAACCGGAATGATGGACACTCGACTTGAAACCTATAGAAAAAATGCCGATATTATTCCCAGCATTACCGGCATGGTTGTCCCTGAACCTGTTACCAGCAAAGCTGAATATCTCAAAACTATCTTACATCCTATGTATAAAGATATTTCCCCACATGATCCAGACAAGATCCTTCAGGACGAGTGGCTAAATTCCAGAGGGGCTATCGCAAGATTTGATCGCAATGCTATCGAAATCAGGGTTCTTGATACCCAGGAGACCCCACTTGCAGATCTTGCCATTGCATCAATCATCATCGCAGCTCTGAAAAAGATAATTACTTATGACTGGTCTGACCAGTCCAGTCAATTGAAAATCTCAACACCTGAGCTGGCGCAGATATTACTCGCTACCATCAAAAATGCGGAACAAACAATTATCGACAACAAGAAGTTTCTGTCTTTGTTTGCCTTTCCTGATCGACAATGTAGTGCACAGGAATTTTGGCAGTATCTTTATGAGTCCGTCGACCACGATGAGATAGATGACCATGCTGAGCTGGATCGTGCCATTCGTTTTATAATAAAAAATGGCCCATTAGCGAGGAGAATTCTCAATCCTTTACAGAAAGGATTTCGCCACCCGAAATTGTCTGAAGTTTACCGTGTACTAACCGATTGCCTGGACCAGGGAAAATTATTTGAAGGGATCTAAGCCGGCATTGTTGTTTAGTTGCGAACATGGTGGAAATAACGTTCCTGCAGAGTTTAACTATTTATTTAAGAATGGAACACGCACCCTTGAATCTCACCAGGGACTGGACAAAGGTGCGCTGGTCATTGCCAGGGCCGCTGCAAAGAGACTTGGAGTGCCACTGGTATATTCTGAAACCAGTCGATTGGTCATTGATCTGAATCGGTCGCTACATCACCCTGGCGTATTTTCTAAATTCACACAACAATGCAGCAGGGAAACCCGGCAAGCGATCATTAAACGGATATATGAACCCTATCGAAATAAGGTTGATAAATTTGTAAAATCATCTGTAGAAAAAAAATGTCCAGTGATCCATCTATCCTTTCACACCTTTACTCCCCGGCTTGCCAATATCGTGCGCACTGCTGACATCGGCCTGCTTTATGATCCGTCACGTGAACAGGAGAAGGATATATGTAGACGATTACGGGAAACTATCAAGTGTCGTTCTGATTATAGAGTACGTCTGAATTACCCGTATCGAGGCAAGGCTGATGGCCACACAACTGCACTACGGAAAAAATACCCTGATAAGTATTACTCTGGTATAGAGATAGAAGTGAACCAGAAACTTGTTGGCGACAATAAGCTACGATTACCGAAAATTACAGATCTTATATGCGATGCAATCAGACAATTAATATAACGCAATGTTGGATATTTTCATAAATTTTTATCCAGATTAAAAAGATCTTCCAACTTTTTTCTGGATTCCTCTTCAGTGGTTATTTTTCCGCTAGAAGATTCATTGATTCCATCTTCTGCCTTATTAAACCCAAACAAGGCGTCTAGCTGATTTTTAGCTGCAGTTTGTTTACTTAAGTCATCAGTTTTATAGCTACTTGTTGATGGTTGAAAATAACCACAAAAGTTTTTTTTCTGCTTATCCGTTACTTTTTCTGCTATCGGCTCCCGGCAACTGTTGTTGACTGTCGTATCAAAAAATTGGCACAGACGACATACATGTAAATCTGTATTACAGGATTTACATTTAGATAAGCGTGACAATGGTAGTAATGCATCGGCGAGGGACGCGCCACATTTCCAACATGACAGATCGATGGCGTTCATGCGGTGAATTTTGTCAGAATCTGAATCAAAATCAAGCACTGCAATTTATGAGTTGACCAGGTTATAACTTTCCCCAGGTCCCAATCATAAAGTTAAGGAACCTCTGGTTAAGTATCTTGACCCTCATTCATGTAAAAATCAGTATCAAATAAGCGATTATTTTAACTGGATTCTGGCCTGCGCCAGAATGACGACTCGAAGAATATTGAGACTTAATCAGAGGTTCCTTAATTAAAGAATAATAATTTTATAATAAACAAAACCATTACCGTATTGAGTACGATCTTGATGGTCTTTTCGCCTTTTGATATAGAGGTATGTGTTCCCAACCAGGCACCGATGGAGTTTCCAACTGCCAGGCACACCCCCAGGACCCAGAGGATCTCGATTTGTGATGCAAATACAATTAATGCAGCAATAGTATAGATTCCGACGATGAATACCTTATGCATATTCACGCGTACCATGTCCAGGCCCAATACCCGATGTAGTACAGGCATAATGATAAAACCAACACCAATCTGGATAAAACCACCATAGAAACCAACAGCAATCATTAATAAATGTCCAGCTACTAATCGCTCACGAGATATTGTATCGGACACATGCTCAGTTTTTTTTCCTTTATCTACCGCCATGATAATCATTACGCCAAGCATAATGATCGCAAGGGTACGATTAAACCAGATGCCATCCAGACGTGTACCCATATAGGCGCCGACAATTGAACCAGGCAACGCCATTGCCGCCAGGGAAAGGCTTAACTTAAAATCTGAAAATCCTTTTCTGAAAAATGTTGTAACTGAGGTAATATTTTGAGCGATGATACCTATTCGATTGGTGCCATTGGCGACCGGTCCCGGGATACCCATAAAGATCATAATAGGTACAGTTAACAACGAGCCGCCGCCTGCCATGACATTCATGAATCCAGCAATTATGCCGGTTCCTAGTAACAATAATCCTTGCCATATTTCCATTTATATCACCTGCAGCTCTTAGGTTATGACTAATTGTTTTATTTTTTAAAGCCGTAGATATAAATATGTTTAACTTAACTAAATACAGGTTTTCTGACAGAGAGCGTAAGATTTAAACTATACAATCTAAAATATTTATTCTCTGCAAAATAATGTTAAACGTTAAAACGGAATAGCATTAAGTCTCTATCTTTAACGATATATTCCTTGCCTTCCAATCGCCATTTGCCGGCTTCTTTTGCACCCGCCTCGCCTTTATTATCAATAAAATCCTGATAGCCAATTACTTCTGCACGAATAAATCCATGTTCGAAATCTGTATGTATCTTACCTGCAGCCCGAGGTGCAGAGTCTCCTTTTTGAATAGTCCAGGCTCGAACCTCTTTTGGCCCTGCGGTAAAAAATGTCTGTAATCCCAACAATTCATAACCTGCGCGAATTATTCGATTCAAACCGGGTTCTTGCAGACCCATCTCTGCCAGAAATTCCTGCTTATCACATTCTTCCAGTTCAGCGATCTCAGATTCAATCGCTGCACATACCGGTATAACATCTGATCCTTCTTTTTCTGCATGCTGTTTTAGTTGTTGTATCCACTTATTAGATTCAATACCTGAATCCTCTACATTAGCGATATACAACATTGGCTTTATAGTCAACAAATGCAGATCACTTATAACTTCCAGTTCATCATCATTTAGCGTCATAGATCTTACTGGATTACCCTGATCTACATGGGCAGAAATATTTTCAATTAATTCTTTATGTTTCAATGCAGTCTTATCACCGCTGCGTGTTGCTTTGATTATTTTTTGTAATGCTTTGTCCAGAGTTTCTTGATCGGCTAAACAAAGTTCAGTGTTAATGACTTCAATATCTGAAAGCGGATTAATTTTTCCGGCAACATGGATAATGTTGTCATCATCGAAACAGCGAACCACCTGGGCAATCGCGTTGGTCTCACGGATATGAGCCAGAAACTTGTTGCCTAACCCTTCGCCTTTTGATGCGCCTTCAACCAGGCCGGCAATATCAACAAACTCCATATGCGCAGGAACAATCTGTTTTGGATTTACAATTTCAGAGATGGCCTGCAAACATGGGTCAGGCACAGGGACAATACCAACGTTAGGATCAATTGTGCAAAATGGAAAATTTTCCGCACCGATAGCAGAATTTGTCAGTGCATTAAATAAAGTAGATTTTCCTACATTCGGTAAACCTACAATTCCACATTTAAATCCCATAACTATCTAGAGACTAGCGACCAACAACAAAGAGAACTTCTTAAAAAATTCAGAGGACATGATTATTCCGATTCCAGGTTACGATTATTAATTGGTGCGTTAAGCAATGTCATTGCCTTGTTCAATTCACCTTTGAACAATATCGGCATGATTCCAACTGCGCGGTCTATAGATTCTATGATATCTTTTTCATCATCAACACGAGGTTTTTCTAATACATAATTAATTACATCATCTTTATTGCCTGGGTGACCAACGCCAATTCTCAATCGTAAAAATTCCCTGTCTCCAGTTTGTTCGATTATATCTCTCAGGCCATTATGTCCTCCATGTCCACCGCCCTTTTTAATCCGCACGGTCCCCACTTCCAAATCAATTTCATCGTGTGCAACCAGAACTTCGGATGGCTCAATACTATAGTAGTCAGTGATTGCCTTTACCGATCTACCGCTGTTATTCATAAAGGTATTCGGTTTTAATATTCTGCAATCAACGCCTTCAAAGACCAATCGTGCGCAATCTCCTAAAAATTTTTTATCAGGAGAAAAGTCTGCATTGTGGCTACGAATCAACTCATCCACAAACCAGAACCCGGCATTATGCCGGGTATCTGAGTATTTTGACCCTGGATTCCCCAGGCCAACAATTAATTTAATGTGAGATGGCACTGACGCCCTGTGATGCTAATCTGAATCAGGTTTTTCTTCATCCGCTACCGGCGCAGCAGCTGCGTCACCCACATCATCAACTTCAACTTCATCGACTTGTTCAGCCTGAGGTTGTTGTACTGAGACAACGGCCTGGTTCACATCTCCACCGGAAATAATTATTTCTAACTCTATACCTTCGGGTAATTTAAGCTCATGTAAATGAATAGAGTCACCAACATGCATATCAATAATATCTACCTCGATGTATTCCGGTAGATTTTTTGGTAAACAAATGACTTCTAGCTGGGTCAACAGACTGTTAACAATACCCTTTTCATCCTTCACGCCCGGGCATACACCTTCATTAATAATATGTAATGGAACGCGCATGGTGATCTTTTCAGCGGCATTTATTCGCTGCAAATCGATATGCATTAATCTTGCTTTGAATGGATGACGTTGCAGATCTCTTAAAACAACTTCCTGAGTTTCCTTGCCAATTTTCAATGTCAAAATATGCGAATAAAATGCTTCTTGTTCAAGGTGATGCATGAGGTTGTCATGATCAAGTTGTATAGATGTAGGTTCTTTATCGGTACCATAAACGATACCTGGGACCTTACCGGTTCGACGTAGGCGGCGGCTCGCACCCTTCCCTACAAGCGTTCGCGGCTCGGCGTTGAGCTCAAACTGTTCCATGGTGATACTCCTGTGTAACTTTTAGGTTGAAGAAATCCCCTTACCGCGACCTGCAAGGAGAAGAAAGCGGGGCATTATATGTCAAAGTACTGGTTATAAACAAAGATTAATCTGGATTTTGGTATTAATCTGTCCTTAATCGACAAACATGGAGCTCAGTGATTCCCCTCCAGAAATGCGTCTGACACTCTCGGCAAGCATTCGGGCCACACTTAACTCACGAATTCGGCTACAAGCCTGAGCAGCGTCTGACAAGGGTATTGAATCGGTTACGACCAACTCATCCAGTTGTGAATTCTCTATATTGCTAATCGCATTACCCGACAAAACAGCGTGGGTACAATAGGCTACAACCAACGTTGCACCCCGTTCCTTCATTGCCCCGGCAGCATTACACAATGTTCCAGCAGTATCCACCAGATCGTCGACGATAACGCATTCTCTGCCTTTTACATCACCTATGATGTTCATAATCTCTGATTCGTTTGGATTCGGGCGGCGTTTATCGATAATTGCCAGATCAGCATCTTCCAGACGCTTGGCAATTGCCCTGGCCCTGATCACACCACCAACATCTGGAGAAACTACTATTTGGTTTGGATAGCTATGTTTCCAGATATCTCCTAATAGTACAGGCGAGGCGTAAACATTATCCAATGGTATATCAAAAAAACCCTGTATTTGATCAGCGTGTAAATCTACGGTTAATACCCTGTCTACTCCGGCTGTGGCGATCATATTGGCAACAACCTTTGCAGTAATGGGAACCCGAGATGAACGAGAACGTCGATCCTGTCTGGCATAACCCATATAAGGGATCACTGCAGTTACGCTTGCACATGAGGCCCGTTTCATGGCATCAGTAATAATAAGCAATTCCATGAGATTATTATTGGTAGGGCTACACAGAGATTGAATGATAAAAATATCCCTGCCGCGGACGTTTTCTTCAATTTCTACAAAAATCTCACCATCGCTAAAGGTATCGACTGTAATCTTACCCATAGGAATATTAAGAGATGATGCTATTTTCTTGGCCAAACCTGGACTGGCATTGCCTGAAAACAGCATTACATTTGCTAAAGGTGTTGCCTCTATATTATTGGTAATCATTTATATTCAGAGTGTAACTCATGTAATGGCTGGGGTGCCAGGATTCGAACCTGGGTATGCCGGGATCAAAACCCGGTGCGTTAACCGCTTCGCCACACCCCAATATTATAGTTAACAGTTTGTGATTCTCATCCTGGCCCAAAAGTGCAAGGATTACTCAGTACTTACCTGTACTTCACCCCAGAGGGGTTGGTGACAGTGAATAAACTACAGCTTTCCCAATAATGGCGATTTATTAATACCCTTACTGACAAAACCCTGCCACTTTGATGGAATCTGAGCAAACACCTGATTTGCTAATTGTCTGCTCTTGAACCTTCCAAACACACAAGCACCTGTCCCGGTTAATTTGGCTTCTGTCCATTGTCCTAACCACTGTGCGGCCTCGGCCACCTCGGGAAACTCGCGAAATACCACAGATTCGCAATCGTTATGAGAGTTGCCCTCTTCAAAGTCGCGTATTGTGATTGGTGAGGTATTTCGTGTCAAATCATGGTTACTAAATATCGACCCCGTATTAACATGACAGCCTGGGTGAATTATCAGAAACCAGTCTTCAGGAAGCGTTAATGGTTCCAATATTTCCCCTATCCCTTCTCCCCATGCAGACTGCCCATGGATAAATACTGGGACATCTGCCCCCAGATTAACTCCCATGTCTGCCAATTCCAATGTAGATAGCCCCGTTCTCCATAGCTGATTTAAGGCTACCAGGGTCGTGGCTGCATCAGAGCTACCGCCTCCCAAACCACCACCCATCGGAATACGCTTGTTAACTGAGATATTTATTCCTGTATTAATACCTGTGGTTTCTCTTAATAATGCAGCTGCCTTAAATATAAGATCATCTGCCTGCATCACCCCATTATAGTTTCCGGTCAAATTGATCTCTTCTTTATCATTAAGCTCGAATTGTATCTCATCTCCGAACTCCAGAAGCTGAAAAACCGTTTGCAACTCATGCAACCCATTACTACGTCTTCCAATGATATGTAAAAATAAATTTATCTTCGATGGAGCCGGCCAGATATTAGTTGCCATCTGAAATTGTCCAACTGTTAATATTTAAACGTATGATAAGATTTTCGCGAGTGATCTGTAATCTGGACGGTAGGTCATATTCCTCAGCTCGGGTATATGTCTGATATGTTATATGCCAGTTTGATTGTGTAAGCTCATCCAACTTACCCATATCATCCAATATAATTTTATCTATTTTTAAATCTGGTGCTGGTAATCCTTTTATCCAGTACTGCATTGCCGATACAGGGATACTCCAACCCAGATTTTGTTGCATCAATAAATCTACATCATCATTTGAATAAACCTGATCATCACTGGTCTTTAAATTAACAGTGTTCGCGTCACCATTTATTTCGATTGACCCCTGTGACAAAGGCGCAACTATTCCGACATTGTAGCTATCCAGCTCTTGTCGCCAGTAAAGGCTTGCAGACCAAGCATCATTTTTAAATCTGACTGACATCCGACCTGCCAGTTTCCAAAAATTCAGCTTATTGAGAATTAATTTTTTAGTTTCCCAGTAACGCGTTTTTTCTAAGTCAGATATTGGAGGTTGAATAGCGCAACCAGAGATCATCAACAATAAGCCAATCAGAACAAAATTAATTAGTTTAAAGTTAATTACCAGGCGTGAGGTATAACATAGCATTTCGTTGGCTCGAGCCGGAAAAACTGGATTAACAGCAGATTAAAATCAGGGATTAAATCGTTGAATAATATCTTTAAGCAAGTCATT
>JBNMOP010000078.1:0-13427 GCA_051275005.1 Gammaproteobacteria bacterium
ACCATGCCTGAGTCCATCCGAAAATGCCGATAAACAATCTGATATAGATATCTGTTTTGGTGAGCTTCCTAAAGACGTGCGAACATTATCTTCTGAGTTTTGGAAGTCATTCTCTCTTGCGCCTGATGAGGAACCATACCTTGTCATAAACAAGCTTGCTGTAGGTGAATATTTTCAATTTTTATATTCTTCTGGAGAAGAGTTTATTTTTGATAAGAAGGCAACTTCTGCCTGGTGTACATCAACCTCTGGTGATAATGAAGGTTATGTAGTTTTATATCTTATTGGCCCTGTGTTAGGTTTTATGTTGCGCCTTCGAGGCACAGTGTGCCTGCATGCTAGCGGGGTTATTATAAAAAATGAGGCTATCGCCATTGCTGGTGTATCAGGTTCTGGAAAGTCGACATTAGCAGCAGCATTTGTTGGGGCAGGATTTCCCATGCTGACCGATGACATTATGCCTTTAAAGATAAGTCAATATGAAAAACCTACTGCAGTCTCAGGTTACCCTCGCATCAGTCTATATCCCAATTCATATAAAAATATAAAAGGAATTTCTCACAACCTGCCACGTATTGCTGAAGATGCAGATAAATGCTTCATCGAAGTTATCGCAAAGCCTGATGTTTTTCATAAAGAGGAAACATCTTTAAAAGTGATTTATTTACTTGATTGGAATGATACTGATATTTTATCAAAGCATGATATTCAAACTTTGACACCTGCTAGGTCAGTCAGCCTACTTGCCGCAAATACATACAGAAATGAATTGCTTGATCCTGATATCAAGATGGATGAATTTATTTTCTTGAGTAAATTAGTTGAAAAGGTTCCCGTAAGGCGATTAAAGCCAATTGACGACATTCATATGATGCCAAGTTTAATTGAGACGATACTGGATGACTGTTCTGCAATTTAAATTTATATGAGCGGCTTGGTCGCGATTGTTAATCTGAATAGTGCACCTGTAGATCAACATCTGCTGGGAAGACTAACAGATGCGCTTGATTCAAGGGGTAAAGATAAAAAAGAAACATGGATAAATGGTCATATTGGTTTTGGCCATACGCTGCATAGAACTACGAATGAAGCAGAATATGAGCATCAGCCATGTACGCTGGATGGTAATGTTTGGCTAATAGCCTCTGCTCGTATAGACGCCCGTGAGGAATTGGTCAATAAGCTGGGTTTGCAACATCAACTAAACTTAAAGCAAACACCGGATACTGAATTAATCCTGCATGCCTATCACACCTGGGGAGAACAATGTTTAAATCATATTCTGGGGGATTTCGCATTTGTTATTTGGGATGGCAGAAACCAAAAGTTATTTTGTGCGAGGGATAGATTTGGCATGCGTCAGCTTTATTACTCACGCATAAAAAACTCAATACTTATTTGCAACAGCCTCTATTGTTTATTACATCATCCGCAAATATCATTCGATGTCAATGATCAGGTAATTGGAGATTTTTTATTATTCGGTAATCCCGTTTGGTTAGATAAGAAAAAAATACTGACTGCATTTAACGATGTTCAGAAAGTTCCGCCTGCACATACATTAATTATCAAAGATAGGAAATACTCTATCCATCGATATTGGACTCTCCCTACGGATCTTCCCACTATAAAATATAAAGATGAATGTGAGTATATTCATCATTTTCAGGAAATATTTAAAACTGCTATTAAGGATCGGCTGCGCTGTCAAAATGTGGTCGTTAGTATGAGTGGAGGTTTGGATTCGACCTCAATCGCTGCAACCGTTAGTGAAATCAATGAAGAAACAAGCAATATTACAGAGATGCATGCGGTTACGAATGCATATGATAGTCTATGTGCAGATGATGAACCATATTATGCCGATTTAGTAGCAAAAAAACTTAAAATTTCTATTGATTATATTGATGCTAGTGATTATTCCTTCTTGAATTCATCAATATTAACAGTTTACCCTATGGAATTTTATTTGCCCGATATATGGTTGGCTACCTATCAAAAATCTGCCTCCAAGAGTCGTGTGTTTTTAACAGGTAATGTGGCTGACAATCTGTTTGTAAGTTCGCCATTACTAAGAATGAAAATGACAGAATTAATGGGCTGCAATGCTGTAAGTAATTTTATAAAGATGTACATGCTTTATGGCCAGCTACCTGCTATTGGTACGGGGATCCTGAGTACATACCGTCGTTTATTGGGGGCTAGAGATATCACCTCGTTTTATCCTGCCTGGTTGGACAAACAATTTGAACTGAATATGCGAATGAAAGACAGGTGGGTTTCTTTTCATGGCTTGAATGGTAGACAATCAAATCGGCGTAATTCTGAAATACATGATAGCTTAACCGAACCGGATTGGAATATAGATGATGTACATCTTCACAGCGAATTTGTATTTCCTGAAGAAAGAGACCCTTTTATGGATCTACGCTTGATAGAATATATTTTATCACTGCCACCACTACCCTGGCTTTTCAAGAAACATATATTACGTACATCTATGAAGAATAAATTACCAATGGAAGTTTTACAAAGGCCCAAGACTGCGATGGGTGAAACACTACTTTATTGGCTTAAGGACAAGAATATTACGTGGGTTGATAACTGGGAGGCAATCTTTGAGATAGAGAAATACATTATCAGAGATAAGATTCCTGTGCTATTGAACACGACTGATTATTACAAAGCAGTGACTGATATACGACCATTGATACTGAATCAATGGTTGCTAGGGATATCTGAACTAAAAGCTGTGATAAATAATAAAAAATCTGCGTGAATTATGATATTTTGGAATTGCCTGCCATTGCACCATCACCCATGCCAGTCGCACTGACTGCTAGCGTCATGTCAGTGATAGAGCCATATTCTTCCAGATCAGGGCAGTGGTAATTTTTCTTGTTTAATTTCATTTCTTTCAAATTTATGTTATTTGAACCGATGGTACTTTTGTCTTGTTTTGTTTCTTTCATGGTCTTCTCCCACTGATGTTAATTTCTGCTACTGATTTTGTACAGATCTGTAACATACACATACGATATTATAACATGGTATGGCAGTTATATAACTTTACGCTCATTGGATACAGGGAACCTTCTTACTAATCTAAATATGTACTCACTTATACATTATGTCACTATGGTTAACGATGATATTCGTACAAACCAGTATATTAAGGCTTTACGATCAGTTGTTAAAGCTGATTCTGTCGTTCTGGATGTAGGGGCAGGACCGGGTTTTTTTGCTCTGATGGCATGTGAATTCGGAGCCAGACACGTCTATGCAATTGAACCCGATAGCACCATTCTAATTGCACAGGAATTGGCTGAAGCGAATGGGTATGCAGACCGCATGACGTTTATTCAGGCGATGTCAACTGATGTCACTCTGCCCGAAAAAGCCGATATCGTGATTTCAGATTTGCGTGGTGCTTTACCACTGTTTAGCCAGCACATCAATACAATCAGAGACATCAGGGAGCGCCACTTAGCCTCTGATGGTATTTTGATTCCTAAGCAGGATAAATTATGGGGGGGATTAGTGGAGTCGCCCACTTTATATCAAAATCTTTTTTCAATAAAGGAAGCCGGAAAGTTCAACTTGGATATGCAATTATTGTATGAACGAGTGAGAAATATTCCTACAAACAAGAAGATATATCCTGATGAACGAATGCTTGTGGCTCCTCAAAGCTGGGCGATATTGGATTATAGGTCAGTTGAAAATCTAAATATTTCGGGACAAATATCTTGGGAAATTGAGTGTAAATCAACTGCTCATGGGCTGCGTGTTTGGTTTGAATGCCAATTAATGGATGGTATTAACTATAGTACAGCGCCAGATAAGCCAAAGACTGTTTACAATAATATGTTTTTCCCTCTATCTGATCCCGTTAATCTGGAACAGGGAGATAAGGTGTCAGTTTCTTTGAGAGCAAATCTAATTGGTGATGACTATATATGGCGTTGGGAAATTTCAATCTATAGTGCAAAGAATCCTGCTGAGGTAAAGCTCTATTTTAAGCAATCCAGTTTTAATGGCGCATTATTATCATTATCTGATTTACGTAAAAGTTCGGCCAGTCATAAACCTGTTGTTAATGATGCGGGTTTAGTTGACCAGAAAATTATCGAAATGATGATTCAAGGGCTCTCACTGGATGTAATAGCACATGAAATAATCGTGCAATTTCCTGATTATTTCCCAGACTTTAAGCTAGCCCTCGCACATACAGGTGAGTTGTCCTTGAAGTATAGTAAATAGATATCTTGATAAACTGAATGAGCTTATTGCATTTTTAATAATCATCTCAATTAAAATATGAGAAAATGAACAACTTAGTAATCATTTATATGAGTGTGATTTTTCTGTTACTTACTTTGCTAGTGAATGATGAATGAACATTTAGCTGGGTATATAGAATTTGAAACACTTGGTTTAATGGGTGCATGCTCATTGATACTAACCATGTTGTTGATGCCTTTTGTCATGAAACTGGCAGTGGCTGCCAATATTGTTGATTTGCCAGATGAACGCAAGATACATACCGATGAAATTCCCAGATTAGGTGGTATCGCATTTACTATCGCGTTTGCAGTCAGCTGCATTCTATTTCTTCAGATTGACACACTCCTTTTCGCCTTTTTAGCAGGTCTCTTGATTATTCTTTTGACCGGATTGGCAGATGATATCTGGCATATTCGACCTGCCTTAAAGTTCGCCGGTGAAATTATTGCATCCCTGATATTCATCTTGTATGGCGGGGCGGAATTAAAAGGGTTTGGTGACTTGATAGGAATAGGGCCGATTGAGACAGGGATATTTGCAGTGCCGATCACTGTTTTTTGCATGATTGGCGTAATGAACGCGTTGAATTTAGTGGATGGACTAGATGGTTTGGCTGGTGGAATAAGTGCTATAGCCTGTCTATTCTTTGCTTATTTTTCATTTATATCAGGGCAAGGGTTGAACTTGGCGCTATCCGTTTCATTGTTCGGGTGCCTTATTGGGTTTCTGTATTTTAATACTTATCCTGCGAAGATATTTATGGGAGATACGGGTAGCCTGGTGTTGGGTTATAGCTTGTCTGCTATCTGTGTGCTCTCTCAAAAACTTGATAGTGATATACCCGTCTTGCCAATCAGTATGGCACTGATTCTGGCTTTACCCATCGCGGATACATTGTGGGTGATGAGTAAAAGGGCGCTTATGGGTAAAAGTCCGTTCATGCCTGATAACACACATCTTCACCATAAGTTACTTACGCTCAATTTATCGCATTCGGGCGTCGTTGTTGTCCTTTATGGTTGTATGTTTATATTTGGTTTTTTAGCAGTATCCATGCAGCCAATGCTTGAATGGATTCAGTTCGCCATAGGGATAGGTTCAATTATTTTCTTATACATGACGGTTGCCATACTTCAACATAAATAATGCAGAGTTATGAAGCAAAGCAGCACTGCTGGCCTTGTGGATATCCAACATGACTTTGTGCATTTTGTAAGAGCACATATAAGTATAAGTATTCCGAGAGTAATTTGGATTGTCCAAATGAGTCTTGTTATCCGTGCCTGGTTTATCTCGATTATTTTAGAATAAGTTATTGATATAAAATAATTAAAGGTAGGGATGTATTGTTATTATCCAGTTTTGAATCAATCATTTTTATTATTTGCAATGAAAGTAATCATTCGTTGATCTCTGTTAAAATTTGATTTTGGCGATTTTCCATGATTTTTACATATTTTCTGATTGGTTTGGGCTCATTATTGATACGAAAATTGAAGCATTTACATAAATTACACTTCGATTACAGATATTTTATAGAAAGCCATTTATAATTAGATAGTTATATAACTAATCAAATAATTGACATAAAATACAAAAAAACCTATTTTGACATTGAAATCAATTACTTAATACATTAAGCGGGCGGTTATGGGATTTTTCCATGCGGTAGGAGCTATGTTGGTGTTAATATCGTGCGCGATTAAATCGTAGTGAACCAGAGAGTAATGGTATTGGTAATAAAACTCCAACAGGTAAGAGTAATAATTTCAGCCTTGGCACTAGGTGGCTTTGCAGTGTCTTCTTTCGCGATTGATGCCCGCTCACCTACTGTAGATAACCTGGGAGGTGATATTCAGCTTGGACCGGTAACTGCCTATCCCAGTATGAAGATCATCACCCGGTACAGTGATAATCTATACAGTTCTAACTCAAACAAAAAATCCACACTGATAGGTATAGTGGAACCCGCCGTTAAACTCCTATTGGAAGACAATATCAAAACATTGACGCTGGATTACAGCATTCAATCTGGTGCACATACGGTTAGTAGTGCAGATAATTATGCTGATCAGAAGTTACTTGGTGTGTTTGAATACCACCCAACAACAAAACTTAAAATGGCGGCGCGTCTTGAGTACCTTGATGAACATGATCCACGTGGCACAGCACGAACCGAGGGGGTTGGCGTGGTTAACCCGTTAAATCTAGATCCGGATGAATGGCATTCTTATGGTATAGGGGGTCAGGTCAGTTATGGCTCACCTAACGCGACCGGAAGTATTGAACTTGAAACCAATTATATCGCCAAGGAGTACGATAACAATCGACAGTTTACCTTTACCCGCGACAGAAATGACTTCAATCTAAGAGGGACTTTTTACTACAAAATACGATCGGCAACCCAGTTACTGTTTGAAGTTAATCAAACGGTTTATGATTATGAGAATAGTTTCAGTGGTTCCCCGAGTCTCGATAGTACTGACAGGGACTATCTATTTGGTGTGACCTGGGAGAGGACTGCCAAAACGACAGGATTTGTGAAGTTCGGTTACACAGAGAAGGATTTCGATTCAGATCTTCGAAATGATACTAGCGGTATTAAATGGCAAACCGGTACACGATGGCGGCCAAGAACTTATTCAACAGTAGATATTAGTACAGAACGACGCCAGGATGAAACCAATGGTATTGGTGATTCCATTGACGTAGGCGATTTTAAAGTTTCATGGAATCATGAATGGCGAGATCGTATTAGTAGCAATATCGATTTTGTCTTTGGTGAAGATGACTATACATCCTCAGTTCGTGAAGATACCAGATTTCGTGCCGGACTGATGATTAATTATGATTGGCAGCGTTGGCTAAGAATGAGCGCGGGCTGTGAATATGAACAACGTGACTCAAATGTAGACACATTTGATTACGAGCGTAATTTATTAGATTTCAGGGTAAATCTGACACTGTAATTAAAAATTTCTTATGATTTTCCTTGTTTTCTCTTGAATTTCCTTGAAAGGGTGCTGTCTTATCGTTTGCGAGGCAGCCAGAGTGTTTTTATTGACTCTTCATTAGACGTATAATCTTCATCTTGCCATATGTATGGTCATCCCTGAAATAAAGATTGCCAAGAGATAATGAAACTCGGGAAGAAGACATTGAACAAAAATAAAATTATTACATTTTTAACATTTATCGTTTTATGTTTTGTGACCAAATTATCACTGGTCTCCGCTGCTGACGGTGTCGCAGACTTGAAACAATATCTACTTGGCACTGGAGATTTGATCCGAATTCAGGTTTACGATGAACAAGATCTTTATCTGGAGACAAGGGTAAGCGATTCAGGATCGATCTCATATCCATTCCTGGGAGAGTTAAAAGTACAAGGCTTATCTTTGGCAAATCTTGAAGATTTAATTATCTCTCGCTTAAAAGGTGATTATCTAATCAATCCTAAAGTCTCCATTGACATGATGGAATATCGACAATTTTATGTTAATGGGGAAGTAGCTAATTCTGGTGGTTTTGCATATCAACCTGGATTGACTATAAGAAAAGCAATATCACTTGCCGGTGGTTTTAAAGAGCGTGCCTCAAAGGACAAAATATTTGTCATTCATGATGACTCCAAAACAGGTGAACCAGTCAAAGTAACGCTTGATGCAGTCGTAAAACCTGGCGACATTATCACAGTTGAGCAGAGTTTCTTTTAGCAGTCACATATATGAATAACCATATTCCAGAAGCAGTATTTGTCGACGAAAGATTTGATGATCAAGAAATTGATCTGAAGCGTCTACTTTTTACTGTATTGAGGCACAAGTGGAGTATTCTTGCGCTTGCAATCACCGTCTCAGTATTAGCTTCTCTGTATGCATACTCGCTGGTACCTATCTACCACGCAACGGCTTCCCTGTTAATAGAATCGGAGGAAGCCAAAGTTGTTTCAATTGAAGAAGTGTATGGCTTGCCAGGAGGTAATTGGGAATATTATGAAACGCAAATACATATCCTCAGATCAAGAGCACTTGCGGAGAAAGTTTTCGATGTCCTGAACCTGGAAAATCATCCTGAGTATCTACCGAACAATAAGCCAAAATCATTCCTCGCCAGCTTTAATTTAGAGAAATGGATCCTCAGTTTGTTTCCAGATGACTTGATTACAAAAGATACTCCTCCCAGCGCACCCATCGATGAAAGTATGCGCAAAAATAACCTTGTTGCTGGTCTAATGGGACGTTTGAAAGTTGCACTTCTGAGTGACACTCAAATTATAACTATTACTTATGATTCCCAATATGCAGACTTGGCAGCAAATATTCCAAATGCGCTGGCAGAAGCCTATATTAATAGCTTTCTTGAAACTGATATTGAGAAAACCCAAAAGGCAACAAGCTGGATTAACAGCAGGAAGGATGAGTTACGCAAAAAATTTGAGGAATCTGAAAGGCAGTTACAAACATTCATAGAAAAAGAGAATATAGTCGATGTCGAAGCCGGCAATAGTTTGGCTACTAATGAACTTGGTGCATTAACCGGTAGTTTGCTTGAGGCGAGGCGTAAGCGATCTGAAGCCGAAGCAATCTATCAACAAGTTAAGAAAATTGAGGGAAGCAATTCTCTTGAACAACTCGAATCCTTACCCGCAGTTTTAAACCATCCTCTAATCGGTGGTGCTTATGACTCGCGCTCAGAGGCACAAAGAAAAGTTTCTGAATTATCCAAGCGTTATGGACCAAAACATCCAAAAATGATAGCAGTGATATCGGAATTGAAATCTGCAGAATCTGAACTTCGAAAAAAAATCGATAATATCGCTCAAAGTGTTGCCAAAGACTATGAAATCGCCAGGGCTGAAGAATCACATCTAGGTCAAGCAATGAATCAAACAAAAAATGAGGTGAGAGATACCAATAAAAAAAGTTACGAGCTTGCCGCGCTGCAACGTGAAGTAGAAACCAACAGGCAATTATATGAAGTTTTTTTGACTCGATATAAAGAAACTGTTGCAACAAGTGACTTGCAACCGGTAAATGCGCGGATTATTGATACCGCGCTGATTCCACGGGGACCTTATAAACCCAATAGGAAAAGGATTATTCAATTAGCCTTTGTAATATCTTTATTGTTGGGTATCGGTTTGGTGTTATTAATTGATCATTTAGATAATACCTTTAAAGATAGTGGCACTCTGGAAGAAAAGTTAAGATTACCCGTGCTTGGCGTATTGCCAAAATTAAATGTTTGGGGTGCCAACCGCAGTGCGATGCACTTGTTTGTAAAAGATTCCAAATCTGGGTTTTCAGAGTCCATCCGTACAATAAGAACCGGGATTATGCTATCAAATATTGATGCTGATAAAAAAGTGATCGTTGTCACTTCATCAGTACCGGGTGAAGGCAAAAGTCTGGTGTCATCGAATCTTGCTGCCGCTGTTGCACAAATGAAAAAGACTTTGTTGATTGATGCGGACATGCGAAAACCGGTTGTTGCTGAAGCCTATAAATTAGGGAAGAATGCAAAAGGATTATCCGAACTTGTTTCGAGGACTGCTGAGTTATCAGATTGTATACATAAGACCGACACTAAACGTTTGGATATTTTACCCTCGGGTGTTGTACCTCCAAACCCACTTGAATTACTTGCTTCAAATCGATTCAAAATTGTCATTGAAGAACTTAAACAACATTATGATTATATTATTATCGATAGTGCTCCAGTTGTTGCTGTAAGCGATGCTCTAGTATTAGCTAGAATAGCTGATGGACTGGTGTTCGTTGTCAAGGCAGATGAAACGACAATCCAGTTGGCAAAAATGGGTGTCAAAAGATTACTTGAGTTAGATGCACACATCATTGGCACTGTCTTAAATCAGGTTTCGCCAAAGAAGAAATCAAAATATGGTGATTATGATAGTAATTATTACAGTTATTATGGTTATAAATGATATTCATTGTATTTAAGTTCGGATAATTAAATTGTAGTGAAATCGAAATATCATGATTGATCTTCACTGCCATTTATTACCCGGCATTGATGATGGTCCTAAGGAATTAGTCGATTCATTAGCATTAGCTAAACGCTCGGTCGAGAACGGTATTACACATGCAGTCGTCACACCCCATATTACTCCAGGTCGTTATGACAATGATATTTTTACGATTACAACTGCTTATGAAGCATTCAAATCAGCGCTACTCGAAAATGACATACATTTAAATATCGGGATGGCCGCAGAAGTTCGCCTGGGACCCGAAATATTCACTCTGTTTGAAGAAGAAAGATTGCCTTACTTAGGGGAATTTGAAGGACGAAAAGTCTTGCTACTGGAATTTCCGCATGATCATATTCCACCCGGGAGTGACAAAATGGTTAAGTGGTTAATTGATCATAATATCATTCCAATGATTGCACATCCCGAACGTAATAGAGACATACTTTGGAAGATTTCAAAGTTAAAAGCCTTCGTTGATTTAGGCTGCCTTGTACAGTTAACGGCTAGTTCGCTGGTGGGTAATTTTGGTCCAGAAGCTCAAAAATGTGCTAAAAAGATTCTGAAAAAAGGTTGGGTAACAATTCTTGCGTCTGATGCCCATAATTTACATAAACGTCTTCCTGAAATAGAACCGGGCCGGGCTGTCGTTGAAGAAATGATTAGCAAAGAAGAATCATGGAAGATGGTTAGAGACATTCCATTCGAAATTGCATCAAAGCATTTTTAAACAAAAAATACTTAATTGTGATCTAACTAAATATGACACAGTTCTCAAAATACATCATCTATATAGCTATATCACTTGATTTGGGACATACTCTTGTGATTGATAGCAAGAGATCTCCCTGTTTACAGAAACTAATGGGTTGAGGCAGTGGGATGCTTAACATTGGAGATATTCACATGATCAAAAGACTAGTACTACTCATAACAATTTTTGCTGTATCACAGTTCGTATTGGCCAATATAGCAACTGATTTTACTAATGGTGTCGAGGCTATGCCTGCAACAGAGGGCGCTAAAGCTGAAGGTGTTTTGCCTGAAGATGCAGTAGTCCAGTTAATTGCGGAGGGCGTTGAATCGGTAGAGGCCGTTGAAATAGTCAGGATTGTATATGGATTGACAGATGACTGCGGTTTGACACAGGAAGTTGCAGTTGCGCAGATGACTGAAACAGGTGTGCCGCAGGAGCTGGCTGCTGATGTGGTGAAAGATCGCTGCGGTGAGGGTGATTGTGAGCTGACAGTGTCGCCAATAGACAATATTATAACAGCAGCCCTTAATACTTTACCGGAAGATGCGGATGTCGCTCCATTAGTGACTCTGTTTCCTGGTTGCGGGATCGGTGGATTAGAGGAGGAGTATCAGCAAGTATTACCCACACCCGGTGATGGCAATGGAGGTGGTCCTTCGGTAAGTCCTAGTTGAGCAGAAGAACTCGTCTATTTTAACAAAAATATTGAATGTCATTTCTCCAGTGCGTAGCGAAATACTCGCTACGTCTTAATTTCAGTGGTAATAGCAGTCTTGTTGTTTCATAGAACCATCGATGTAATGAGCCATTATGAGATTGCCTCTTTTTCTTCTTGTTAATACGGTAGCCCTGCACTTTAGGCCCACTCGAGCAGGTGGCATCGGATCCGTAACTTTTGAAAATCTTGTCCTCAAATATCAGCTACAACAGTTAGCCATTACCAACATAGGGCACCTGCACTTAATACGACATGCTGTCTTAAAGTCGGATGGCTCGTCATGCACAGCGTTTTTAACTCAGTTCGTGGGTATTCATAAGAGTTTGCTTCGGTTATGACCTATAGACATCTATTAATTATTCCCTGTTTAATTTTGATAGGGTTAATCATTACCGCGGGTTCCAGGGGTCTGGCTGATATCAATGTTAAATCGACACAGAAAAGTCTTTTGCAATGGGTGAATGATGTCAACACACTGAATAAAGCAGAATGGACAATTGCCTATGACAGAGTTTCTAAAGCGATTGACCAAGATCCACTAAATCCTGAGTTACTAACTCTCATGGCTAACGTACAGGAGTGGAAGATCTATCTGGATAAAGATGATGTGGAAAATAATCATTATTTGTCGCTGGCCTTGAAGAATTACCGCACGGCTGCAGAAATAAGACCGGCATGGCCTTATACATGGAGTCACATCAGTCTTGTAAAGTTACGGATGGGGGAGGTTGATCAGGAATTTCAACAAGCCATAGAGATTGCAACAAAAACAGGGCCATGGGAACCTAGGGTACAACAAATTATTGCAGAGGTTGGTCTCAGTGCCTGGCAAAGGCTGAATACCGGTATGAGGGAAAAAATAGTACGAAATATAAATAGG
This sequence comes from Gammaproteobacteria bacterium, assembly GCA_051275005.1. GTDB lineage: Bacteria > Pseudomonadota > Gammaproteobacteria > Eutrophobiales > Eutrophobiaceae > Eutrophobius. The sequence continues at coordinate 12,638 of JBNMOP010000078.1, forward strand.
GGAATAACAATACAACCCATTCCAATGCTCAATATACTGAAAAAATATGGTCAATTAAACATGGTTTGCTATCAAAAGAAGAAAAATCCATTCATTACAAACTTTTGTGAAAAAGAAAACGGCCCATTGAAAAATAAAAAATGACTATCAACATTTTCAAAATTATTGGAGGTGGTAGATAATACCTGAATATTGTTTGATTCCGATTCTTATTGGTCCTTACCTCAAGTATTAGTTCTCTCCTGTCTATATCCTGTTGTAGTTTCTAAATCCAGTCCAAATTAGTGACTCAACTCACCTGAAAGTCTGGTTTGGTATGACAGGCCCTATAGGGGTAAAACCCTACAACACTCTGCCGTAATAGCTTAATTCGTCTTTGTTAAAGATATTGTTGCTGATATCACCATTATCAATACATTGGTCATCAACGCACAAAACGGCATGTTTCATACTTGCGTTCCTTGGTTGAATAACAACAATCTCTGACGCGATGCTTTGTTTCAATAAACGTCTTTGTTTTTCTTTAGCGACGATCAAGCAATTATCAGGGATATTGTCAAAGCGTTGGTTTACTTCCGAGTTAACCTTATCCATAACAATCGAAGACTCAGCATTTACATAAGCTGAACTTGTTATTAAAGCCAAAATTAGCACTAAATATTTCATAACCTTTCCTGTTTCCTAAATGTTTTTCTTCTGTTGTGAAGACTTGAGGAAAGATTAGTGGCCGCGCGTTAGCGGTAGATTTCAGTAATGTAATGATTTGTTAACGACAGGTTAAGTATTGAAA
>JBNMOP010000079.1:0-13410 GCA_051275005.1 Gammaproteobacteria bacterium
TCGGGGAGAGGAAGTAGCGACTGGCGTAAACAGCAGTTATAACCTATCAGGCAGACTTGATGGATTGTTTGTTATTAGTGCCACTCCGGCCCAGGGAAAATCTATAGATGAACTGGAGCAGGCAATTAGGATGCAAATCGATGAATTGAAAAACAGTAAAGTTGCAGAAGAAGAGTTGCAAAGAGTGAAAGCACAGGTAGTCTCAAGCGATGTATATGAAAAAGATTCTGCGTTCTATCAGGGCATGGTGCTTGGTACTTTTGAAACGGTTGGTTTGGGATGGGAATATGCGGAAGAATATGTAGAGCAGATATCTGCTATTACGGCAGAACAGGTACAGGAAGTTACAAAAAAGTATCTTAACGATAATGTGGCGACCATTGCAGTGTTAGAACCAATGTCCATGGACAGAGATTCAGCTGGGCAGGGAGCTGCTTTACCAGGAGCGAACACCAATGAATAAGGTTCTGACACTCTTACTGCTGATTTCATTTAATGCAACGGCTGCGCCGGAAATTCAACACTGGCAAACTTCAAAAGGCATCGATGTTTACTTTGTAGAGTCGCACCAATTACCAATGATAGATTTACAGCTTGTTTTTGATGCTGGAAGTGTCAGAGATCCGATTAATAAAAGAGGGTTGTCGCAGATAACAAATAGTTTGTTGAGCCAATCCGCCGATGGTTTGAATGCTGATCAGATTAGTTTTGAGTTTGAGCGACTGGGCGCAGAGTTTGGTACGTCAGGGGGATATGATTCAGCAGGTATTTCGTTACGAAGTTTGTCAGATGCCGTATTGTTAGATCCAGCGTTGACAAATTTACGTCGTGTAATTTCCTTTCCAGATTTTCCTGCAGAAATATTGGAGCGGGAAAGAAATCAAGTACTGGTTGGCATACAAAGAAAGCAACAGTCGCCCAGGTCAATATCATCGGAAAGATTTTATGAAGCTATTTATCAAGGGCACCCCTATGCATACCCCAACGAAGGGACGGCAGTGTCACTTGCCGGTATTACTACAGATGATCTTAAGATGTTTCATGCCGAGTATTACACTTCTGACAACGTCATGATTTCGATCGTAGGGGATTTAGATCGAGCGAGAGCAGAAAGTCTTGCTGAGACTATTACAAAAGATTTAAAAAAAGGAAAACAACCTGAAGTGTTTCCTCAGGTCAGCTCGCTGATAAAAGAGCAATTAATTAAGGTATTTCATCCTTCAACACAGGTGCATATTTTAATTGGTCAACCAGGCATGAAGTATGGCGATGCAGATTATTTCCCTTTGTATGTAGGTAATCACATCCTTGGAGGCGGAGGCTTGGTGTCTCGACTGTTTGAAGAAATCCGTGAAAAAAGGGGCTTGTCCTATGGTGCGAGTAGTTATTTTTCGCCACGCCGTGAGCTTGGACCTTTCTTGTCGAGTATTTCCACTCGTCAGGATCAGGCAGATGAGGCGTTGTCTGTATTACGAGAAACAATATCTGAATATATTCAAAATGGACCAAGTGATGCTGAATTAAAGGCAGCGAAAAAAAATATTACGGGAGGGTTCCCCTTACGAATAAGTAGTAACAGAAAGATATCTGGATATGTATCTGTGATCGGCTTTTATGGGTTGCCGTTAGACTATTTAGACAAATTTAATGAAAAAATTAATGCAGTCACTATTGATGAAATTAATGACGCTTTTAAGCGGCGTATTGATGTCAATAAGTTTGTAACTGTATTAGTGGGTCCCGTTGAGGATGATAAATGAAAATCATAAATTGCAGCCTTTTTTAATGTGCCGGGAAAGTTAAGAATAATTGGCGGTAAATGGCGGAGTCGTAAAATTGATGTCATTAATGTTACAGGTCTTAGGCCTACGCCTGACAGAGTAAGAGAAACTCTTTTCAATTGGCTTCAGCCCTATATCTCAGGCGCTCATTGTCTGGACTTATATGCCGGAACTGGCATACTTGGCTTTGAGGCATTATCTCGTGGTGCTGCCTCTGTTGTAATGGTAGAACATAATAAAAATTTGGCTCGTCAGCTTGAGAATCAAGCCCTAAATCTCGAGGCAAATAAGTATAAGATATTTTGCACTGAAGTCTCAGATTGGCTCAACAATTGTCATGATGCCTTTGATATCATTTTTCTTGATCCTCCCTATAAAGCTAATCTGGCAGGAAATAATATCAAGCAGTTGTTAAACTGCGGTTGTATGAAGCAAGGAACACAAATCTATTTTGAATCTGACAATGTGCTGGAAGAAGTTGATCCTAGTTTACAGTTGATAAAATCAGGCAAAGCGGGTTTGGTTCAATATCGCCTCTTTAGTTATGCATAGAGAAAATTAATGAAAATAACCGCAATATATCCAGGTACGTTTGATCCAATAACTAATGGTCATTCGGATATTGTCTTACGCGCCACACGTTTGTTTGATCATGTAATCATTGGTGTGGCAGTAAGCACAAGCAAGAAGACAGTTTTCTCTCCCGACGAAAGGGTAGAAATGGCGACTACCGTATTAAAAGATATTAAAAACACCGAGGTTCGTCGTTTCGATGGTCTGGTGACCGCTTACGCACGAGAAATGCAGGCAAAGGTAATAATCCGTGGGTTGCGGGCGGTATCAGATTTTGAATATGAATTTCAAATGGCAGGTATGAACAGACGGTTAAATGAAAAAATTGAAACCGTTTTTCTTACGCCTGCTGATCATTTTAGTTATATCTCCTCAAGTCTGGTAAGGGAGGTTGCGTCATTGGGCGGTGATGTTAGCCCGTTTGTTCATAATGACGTAATGAATGCGCTAAAATCTAGATTGTCGGATTAAATGTGTCTAGGCGGGATACTTTTGGAGCTATAATTACAGCAAGCGTGTAATTTATAGTAATGTTTGTGTGCCGACATGCCTAAATGATGCGATTTTTTTGGCGAATACCAATTTTTAATAAATGCTTGGCCTTGTACAACATGTATCGGCATTATGAGGAACAGTGCGTAAAAAATTGCTAGTTGAATTTATACCATGCGATTAAGAATATATTGAAACACACAAAGAGCTGTAAGATAAATATTTGCGAAAATTCAGTTGAAAGTGATCTTAAATATGAACTTATACGATAGCGCAACTAGAATATGATTCAAATCAGGCCCTCATTATTCATTTTGTTGTTGACCTCTTGTGTGTGTAGCTATGCAGATGGGCCGCCTTCTGCCGCCGTTTCTAGTGCAAACCCATTAGCTACCAAAGCAGGTGAAACAATATTACAACAAGGTGGTAACGCATTTGATGCTGCAGTGGCAGTTAGCGCAGCATTAGCTGTAGTAGAACCGTCAGGCTCAGGTCTCGGTGGTGGCGGTTTTTGGTTGTTACATAGAGAAAGTGACGGCAAGCAAGTTATGATTGATGGCAGGGAAAAGGCGCCAGAGTTTGCGCATAAAAGGATGTATTTGGATGAAAAAGATAACGTTCGCGCAAGGGCGTCAGTTGATGGGCCCCTGGCAGGTGGAATACCTGGCATTCCCGCTGGAATCGTATATTTAGCATTAAATTATGGTCGATTACCGTTAGCAATTTCAATGGCTCCTGCAATCCAGTATGCAGAAAAGGGGTTTGAAATTTCCCCTGGCTTACAAAGACATATTAGCAACAAGGTTAGTTTGCTGATGAAATACCCATCTAGTGCTGAAACATTTCTAATTGATAATAAAGCCCCGCCCGCAGGCCACGTATTGATACAGAAAGACCTGGCTATTACCTTGCGTTCCATCGCAAATAATGGGGTTGCCGGATTCTATCAGGGAGAAACGGCTCGTAAGCTGGTTCAAGGGATGAAACAACACGGCGGTATTTGGAGTTTGAAGGATCTGGAGCAATATGTTGTGCTTGAAAGAAGACCAACTACAATCAGCTATAAAAATATCAAAGTAATTACTGCATCACTTCCCTCATCGGGGGGTATTGTCTTGGGACAAATATTAAAAATGTTGGAATATTTTGATCTTGTCGCAATGGATCGGGTAACTAGGGCCCATCATATAATTGAAGCAATGCGCAGAGCATATAGGGATCGTTCTGTATTTCTTGCTGACCCTGATTATGTGGATGTGCCGATAGAACGATTACTGGATTCTGATTATATTGAAGGACTTGCATTAACGATTGATCCGATGTCTGCAACACCTAGTGAAGAACTTAGCGATACACCAGGACCGGTACAAAGCGGGACATCAACAACTCACTTTTCTATTATAGATACTGATGGCAACCGGGTTGCTGGTACTTTAACCATAAATAGTTTCATGGGATCCGGTTTTGTTATTCCTGGCACAGGGGTATTACTAAATAACGAGATGAATGATTTTGTGATACAACCTGCTCATGAAAGAGATAATGACGTTAATGGAATTGAGCCCAATCTGATTGAACCTGGCAAAAGGCCGCTATCAAGTATGTCGCCTACATTTTTAGAATCAGATGAACGGATAGCGATATTAGGAACGCCCGGAGGCACGAGGATTATATCAATGGTTTTGCTGGGTATATTGGACTTTGCAGATGGGCAATTACCAGAGTCCTGGATTGATCTGCCACGATTTCATCACCAATACAAACCAGACCGTGTAACATTTGAAGAAAATGCATTTAATGAGCAGGAACAGCAAGGTTTACTAGCGAGGGGGCATAATCTTCGGGTTTCCCGCAGACTCTACGGCAATATGCAGGCAATAATGTGGGACAAGCGAACAAACTATGTTTACGCTGCGTCTGATAAAAGAGGTGAAGGTAGCGCCACGATTATCCATCCAGAAATAAATCCTTAATGTTGGCAAGAAGTACAATAAAAAGTTGAACGTTGGTTTATAAATTTTGCCCATAAAGGTTTCTTGCAAAATTTACACGGTAACCCTTCTCTACCATACACAGATAGCTCTTGTTGGAAATATCCAGGATTGCCGTTACTGTTGACGAAGTCACGTAGCGAAGTACCGCCTTTTTTTATTGCTTTATTAAGAATGTTTTTAATAGATTTTGCTAATTTTTCACATCGCCTGTGCGAGAGTCTTCCTGCTCCTGAACTAGGTCTAATTCCACTATTAAATAAGGCTTCATTTGCATAGATATTGCCAACGCCTGCTACATTTCGACCATCCATAATAAATGTTTTGATAGATTGAGTTTTCCCGCGAGATATTGAGTAGAGATAATCTCGAGAAAAATCATTTGAGAGTGGTTCAGGGCCAAGGTTTTTTAGCAACTTATGGTTAGCCGGGGCATCTGTAGTCCAGTGTATGGATCCAAACCTGCGAGGATCTTTGTATCGCAATACATTTCCAGTATCAAAAAAAATATCAATATGGTCATGTTTTTCAGGTAGGACTGATTTATGTACGATGCGTAAACTTCCAGACATGCCTAAATGAATTATGAGCCAACCAACATCAAATTGAACAAGAATGTACTTGCCCCTGCGGTGTACAGATGTTGCAGACATTCCAGGTAATAACATTCCAATTTTTTTGGGAACAGGCCATCGTAGCTTATGATTTCGTATTTCTACCTTGTCAACGCTAGCACCAATAATATGCGGTGAGATTCCTCGACAAGTAGTCTCAACCTCAGGAAGTTCAGGCATAAGTCATTAGCAACCAGTAATTGGAATGCCGAGATTTTCGAAGGTTTTTGGTAAGAACCAATAATCTAAATCGACATTATTAAGTGACATAATTAACTCTGATTCAGCCTTTTTTAATTCAATGTCCATCATGGGGCCTTCATTAAATGACAAAAATATTTTTCCTAAAGTATTACGAGTCGTTGGTTTAGTAACTCGATTCGCTTCAAGATTTAACCACGCCTTGTTCATGTTAAATATTTTATCATTAGACATACTGATATCCCCCGCGGTTTGTTGCCAATGTCCATTATCTTTTTGTAAAATCATTTCACCACATTGGATGCGTATTATAGCATCTGCATTTGTTAACATGAGCGTACTGATAAAAAATTCTGCAGGTTGAATCAGTTGATGAAAAAGATTGTCTTCGATTACAAAAACAGTTTCACCGTGCTGTATAAATCTACCTTGCTCCAGGGGATTAATATCGCCGAAGTAAATTATATTGTCGTCAAGACTTAATGTAACGATAGCCTGATCAAGTCCATACTTTGATAGTTCAGGCTGAGTTACTTTGAATTGAGTATAAACATGCTCTCTTAATAATTTAAATATTGATGATATTCGGAATCTATTCGCAGGCGCTGGTACTGGATCAGTAAGATACCAATCAGAACCAGACTTACTCAATTGAATTGTTTCTTTATTGGCTCGATTAATTTGAATGCTTGTAATCTCAGCAGGGTCAATTAGTTGAAGACTGTCCTGATTAGGAGATAAGTTATTTTCCGGTTTGCTTAATATCAGGTAGCGTGTCATAGAAATGACAGTTATGAGCAGAAGTATATTTATTAGTATTCTAAATTTCACTTACTAATCAGGCGCGCCTTCGCTTCCATTCAGAATATATGCCTATACATATGAAGAAAAGTGGAAGGAAAATCAGTAATAATATTCCAATGCTGCCAATCATCACAGAGGTGATAGTTAATTGTGTATCAGTCGCTGAACGTACCGGGATATCAACCAGATTTTCATCCTGGCTTAACCATTCAACAATACGAACTCCAAGATCGAGGTTTCCTGAATTTGCTATATATGTATTAGACAAGAAATCTCCATCACCAATTACAATTATTTTTTGTTCTTTCCCTGCTGTAGTATTGTTACCAGATATTTCTATTTGTCGACTAAAAGCCTGACCGATTGACAATGGACCTTGTAGATCTGTGTCTGGATTAAACTCTACTTCTCCCTCTAACGAGCCTGATTCCAGCCAGGTGTGATCGGCCGTCATTAATAGTGGCATGGTTGACCAAGTCTGACTATCAGTAGGAATAATAACAGCAGCTTTTGGAAATAAAGTGGTAAATTTGAATCCATCAACAACGGGGTGAGTTCCATAGAGGCTTGTAGTAATCATAGTAATCGTTGGATCATTAACCCCAATAAATTGCCCTGCAATATCTATGGCCGTGCCATCGGCTATTTTGAAGTCAAGATGTTCGCTTATTTCTGTTAACTGAGTATTGTCTCCAGGGTCATGTAACCATAGTAAATTTCCACCACGACGCAGATAATCCAATATTATTTTTGTCTCCCCAGCGAGTAAAGGCAGCTGTGATCCAGTCAAGACAAGAATTGACGTGTTATCGGGTATCGTCCGAATTTCAACCAGATTAAGAGGTTGAATCTTATATCCTCTATTAATTAAGTGTTGGCCAAACTCTCCCAGGTCATGATTAGCCTGACCGATTAAGTTTCGTTCGCCATGTCCAGTAATATAGGCTATCCATTGCTCATGCTCGCGTGATAACCGGATTAGTGAATTTATAATGGTGTTTTCATTAGCAGTACGAACATTTTCTGTTCTTCCTTGATATTCAAATATTAGTTCTCCATTTATTTGTATGCCCAAATTTCTGACAAGATCTGGTGTGCTGTCAGGATTTATAAATGATAGTGTTATATCAGGTTTAATAGCCTGATATTTAGCAACGTAGCGACGTACGGCATCTCTTAAATTTAAATCGTCTCTGGCATAGGCGGTGATATTTATCGGATCGATTATTTGATTCAGAATTTGAATGCTTGTATCCGAGAGGGAATGTCTGCTCTCCCTGGTCCAGTCAAATTCCATGGAAAACCGAGTGTTAGCCCATGACAGAACCAAGGCAAAAGCCAGCAATAAAACCAGTGTTGCCAGACTATTTATTTTAATTAAAATATGACTATCTTTATTTTTTGACATTTTGTTACCAATGGTATGTACGCATTGAATCCAGCCGCCATACACTTAATGCTACGAATGTAATGCTAACAATCATGAAATAAAAAACATCAGTAGTATTAAAGATTCCTTCAGTAAATGAATTATAATGTTTATGTAAAGATAGGTAGTTAACTATAATGTTTAATAGAGCATTATTAGATTCTGCCAGATCAGCAGTCCATAACAGGATTAGGGATGCAAAGCATGAAACCCCTGCTAACAGCGGGTGTTGAAATAAAGTTGAGACAAATAATCCTACGGATGTCAGCGTTGTAATTAACAACACAAGACCTAATACACAAGCAAAAAAATGACCAATGTCCAAATTGGTTCCAAAAGCAAGACTAGCCGGAATCAAGCTTATTAACATTACTATACTAAGTATAAATAATAACGCTCCGAAATATTTGCCAATAATTAATTCACTAATAGAAACAGGGGATGAAAAAAATAATCGTATTGTGCCGCTTCGCACCTCTTCGCTGATTAGACGCATAGTAAGAAATGGGGCAAGAAAAACAAAGTAGACGCCTGATAATTGATAGTATCCTGCCACTACAATTTCTGTTAATCCACGACCATCAAATTTCGCTGGTTGTGATATATATTCTGATAATAATGTGTAAAATAATAATGCAAGCAAGAACTGTGAAATTGCAAAAATAACCCATGCGGTAGGTGTAGAAAAAATTTTACGAATCTCAAAAGAGATTATATTAATAATCATGACGTTGATTCATGTTTCTGAATTAGCCTTAGTTAGTTGTAGATAAATCTGTTCCAGTGATTCCGCTACTTTAATGAGTTCGATCAGGCCCCAATGATTTAGGCTGGCCGCCTCAGATATAGATGTTATTATTAAGTCTTGGTTGCCTGATAACTGAAATCGATTCTCTCCAATTTTATTTGCATCTGTTATGCCTACAAGTTTTATTATTGTCTCTAGGGTCGCGGGCGGATTTTTAAAAGCTACAATTACTCCCTGATTAACGTTGTTTTTGGTCAGATTTTGCATTGATTGATCAAGCACAATCTTGCCTGAGTTCAAAATTAATATTCTGTCACAAATACTTTGTGCTTCAGTAAGAATATGAGTAGACAGAATTACACAATGGTCTTTGCCTAACTTACTAATTAATTCTCTCATGTCTGCTATTTGAGTAGGATCAAGTCCCGAGCCTGGTTCATCCAGAATTAGTATCTGTGGAGAATGGACTATTGCCTGGGCAAATCCAACTCTTTGTTGGTAGCCTTTTGAAAGATTTCCTATTATGCGATTGCCAACTTTTTCAAGCCCGCACTTTTCTTTGCTGATCTCAATTTTTTGTTTTATTTCGTTGCTAGTAATTTTGCGTAACCTGGCACAATATTTAAGGTATTCATCGACACTACACTCTGGATACAAAGGAAGTTGTTCCGGTAGATATCCAATGTTAGCTTTAGCAAGCAATGGATCATGAAAAATATTATACCCTGCTATGAAAACTTTTCCTGACGTTGCCGCCATAACACCACATATAATTTGCATTAAACTACTCTTGCCAGCGCCATTTGGGCCGAGAAAGCCAGTTACTTCTCCGTTTCTGGCAGCAAAAGAAATATTATGAAGTGCATGACGAGAACCGTAGTATCGGTTAACGCTGTCAACAACAATCAAAGGTTCATTTGACATTTGAGTATATTATTCAGGTTATATTATTGCTTTCAAGCCAACAGGAATAAACAATCATGTATTGTTACACTTAATAAGAAGAACAATTACAAGTTAATTACAGGATTTTGTTTCAAATAACAAACTATTGATACGAGTTGGTTAAATAAATAACAAAAAACATGATCTGAACCATTAGCAGAGAATGACTTTATGATAAAATTATCCGTACAATATATAGATAAATATCTTTAAGTTTAAATTATTTCCTAATTATGTGATGGGGAGCCAATATGTTTAATGATCTGTTTTTATGGGAATATGTTTTAATTGCTTTAGTCTTGACTCATATCACTATTGCCTCTGTAACTATTTTTTTACATCGTGCTCAAGCACATAAATCCTTGTCATTAAATATAATTGTCAGTCATTTTTTTAGATTCTGGCTCTGGTTGACAACTGGTATTGTCACCAAGGAATGGGTCGCTATACATCGAAAACATCATGCCAAAGTTGACCAGCCTGATGATCCACATAGCCCGCAACAAAAAGGAATTGCAAAGGTATTATTAGAAGGTGCCGAGTTGTATCGTACAGAGTCAGAAAATGATCAAACATTACTACAATATGGTCATGATACACCAAATGATTGGTTGGAGAGAAAGCTATACACTCGTCATTCATATCTTGGAATAATAATAATGCTTTTTTTAAATGTCATTTTAATGGGGGCGGCAGGATTAACTATTTGGGCTTTACAGATGATGTGGATCCCTATTTTTGCTGCTGGAATTATTAATGGCGCAGGTCATTGGTGGGGGTATAGAAACTTTGAGCCTATTGACGCGTCGACTAACATTATTCCGCTAGCTATGTTTATAGGCGGTGAAGAATTACATAATAATCACCACGCATTTGCAAGTTCTGCCAAGTTTTCATCAAAATGGTATGAGTTTGATCTTGGTTGGTTTTACATTTGTATTTTAAATGCTCTTGGTTTAGCTCGAGTAAAAAAAATTGCTCCGGTGCCTGTAATCAATCACCAAAATTTAGCAATTGATATTGAAACATTACGTGCGGTGGTAAATAGCCGATTTCATGTTATGTCGTATTATGCGCGAGATGTTATTAAGAAAGTCTATCTTGAAGAAAAGCATAAATTTGCATCCCATAAATGGAAATATACTCGGCGACAAATGAAATTATTAATCCAACACTATGCTCTGCTGGATGAAAGTGCAAAACAAAGATTAAATAAACTGCTGGATGAAAGCCAGTCACTAAAAGTGGTTTATGAATATAATCTACGATTGCAATCAATCTGGCAAAATAAGACAGCAGATCAGGAGCAACTAATACAATCCTTGAAAGAGTGGTGTATGCATGCAGAACAGACCGGGATTAGTGCCCTTGCGGAGTTTGCAGAGACAATTAAAGGGTATCGATTACAGGAAGCTTAAGCCACTGTTGTTCCAAAAAAGAGAATTTATTTTATCTTCGCTTCTTTGTAAATTACATGTCTTCGTACAACCGGGTCAAACTTCTTGATTTCCATCTTGTCCGGCATATTTCGTTTGTTTTTGGAGGTTGTATAGAAGTGGCCAGTCCCTTCTGAAGATACCAGTCTGATTTTCTCTCTAGCGCTTTTTGCCATATCTCTATACCTTATAGCCGTCGGCACGAATATCAGTAAGAACTGAATCAATCCCGTTTTTATCAATTATTCGGATGCCATTGCAGCTTAGCCGCAGCTTAACCCAGCGATTCTCACTTTCTACCCAGAATTTGCGTGTATGTAAATTTGGCAAAAACCTGCGTTTAGTCTTATTGTTTGCGTGAGAAACATTGTGTCCTGACATCGGGCGTTTGCCGGTTACTTGACATATGCGAGCCATTGTATTTATCCATCTGTGACTTTAAAAGAGCGCGAATTCTACATCGATTCTATCGTTACGCCAAGCCTATCGATAAAAATGATGATAAATATACAATCTATCCTGAGATTTATAGGATTTTTATAGTATCAATCTCCTTACACACGGACACCGTGCTGTTATTCTGGCCTTTTATATCAAGCCTCTTTCTGCAAATGAGATAATTGTAGAATCGCCAATTATAAAATGATCAAGAACACGTATATCTACTAATGCCAGTGAATCTGTTAATCGCCGGGTTATTTGTATGTCTGCATGACTAGGCTCGGCAACACCTGAAGGGTGATTGTGAGCAAAAATTACAGCTGCAGCATTTAGTTGTAAGCATCGTTTTACGACTTCTCGGGGGTACACGCTAGCACCATCAATAGTGCCTGAAAACATCTCTTCAAAAGCAATCAATCTGTGCCGATTATCCATAAAAATACAGGCAAAAACCTCATGCTGGTAAGACCTTAATCTAGATTTCAGGAAAATTCTGGTCGAATCTGGGGAAGATAATGGAGATTCTCGCTTAAGATTTTCTTCGAGATATCGGCTGCTTAATTCTAATGCTGCCTTGAGATTAGCGTACTTGGTTGTGCCGAGACCATGGATATTACATAAATCAGTCTGGCTTGCGTCCAGTAAATTTCGAATAGATGTAAAGCGGGTTAATAGCTCTCTCCCTAAATCCACTGCGGATAGACCGGGTGCGCCAGTTCTCAGGAGTATTGCTAACAATTCTGCATCAGAAAGACTTGATGCGCCTTTGGTTAATAATTTTTCTCTTGGTCTTTCGGTTACAGGCCATTCTGCTATTTTCATTAGAACCTCCTTGTTCTATCAGAACTCGGCATTATACAACTTTTTTCCACTAAATATAATGAGATGGTGAGAATTTAGGGTAAACTTGACGTTATGAAAATACTATCCAATAAGCGAATTGTGTTAGGTGTGACGGGCGGCATTGCCGCATATAAGAGTGCAGATCTGGTTCGTCGTCTGGTTGCCCAGGGCGCAGATGTGCGTGTTGTAATGAGCCATGGTGCCTGTGAATTTGTTTCACCTCTGACTTTTCAAGCACTCTCCGGACGGCCTGTGAGCCTGGAATTGCTGGATCATGATACTGAATCCGGTATGGGACACCTCTCTCTGGCCCGATGGAGCGATTTGATAGTGGTAGCACCTGCTACAGCGCATTTTATTGCTAAACTTACCCACGGAATGGCGGATGATTTATTGTCCACGATTTGTCTTGCTGCGGACGTTCCTGTGGTTATTGCCCCGGCAATGAATCAGCAAATGTGGCAAAATCCTGCAACCCAGGCAAATATTCAGACGATACAAGCCCGAGGTATTAATATTCTGGGACCCGCTGAGGGCGAACAAGCTTGCGGGGAAATTGGCCCAGGTCGAATGGTTGAACCTGAGAATATTTTACAGTTGATAGTAGCAAGGTTTAAGACAACGTATTTAAGCGGAACAAATATATTGGTTACAGCAGGACCAACCAGAGAGTCAATTGATCCTGTTAGATACTTAAGTAATAACAGTTCTGGGCGTATGGGATTTGCTATTGCAAAGGCGGCTATGGAGGCTGATGCCTGCGTCACACTGATATCAGGGCCAGTTTCTATACCTCCGCCAGAAAGGGTCAGGTATTTGCCTGTTACAACGGCCTTAGAGATGAAAAAGCAGGTATTTAGTGAATTGCAAAATATAGACATATTCATATCCACCGCAGCAGTGGCAGATTATCGGTGTAGTGAGGTAGCTAGCGAGAAAATTAAAAAGAAAAGTCACACATTAGTGCTTGAACTTGAAAAAAACCCTGACATCCTTGCAGAGGTGGCAGGCTCAAATAAAAAGCTATTCACGGTCGGATTTGCAGCAGAAACAGAATACATGCAAGAAAACGCGATGTCAAAACTCACCAGCAAAGGACTGGACATGATAGC
>JBNMOP010000080.1:0-12912 GCA_051275005.1 Gammaproteobacteria bacterium
ACTTTTACACTCCCACCTTCAAGTACTGCTACACATGAATTGGTGGTTCCAAGGTCAATTCCTATTATTTTTGCCATTGCTACGTTCTCCAAAAATTGTAACTAATTGATTTTAATATAATTTATTAAAATTGTGTCTATCTAATATATTTAGGCGAATATTCGAGAATTCAAGAGGTCAGACTAAAATAGTGCCTTTCAAGGCGGCGCATCATTTCAATTGTGAATCGTTACAGGTTGTAAGCTAACCATGTGGACTATTTTGAAACAATAACCATCGCAGGTCTTACCAACCTGCCATTTAATTCATAACCCTTCTGAAAAACTGACATAACAACGCCTGCATCAAATTCCTCAGACTCTGCCATTGAAATTGCTTCATGCTTGTCTGGACTAAACTTTTCACCTTGTGGATTTACCACGGAAACGCCAAATTTTTCCAGCGTATCAGTCAACATTTTCAAAGTGAGGTCCATACCCTCCTTTAAACTATCGGCATTCTCAACAGACTCAGAGGCCTGTATTCCCAGTTCAAGGCTGTCTATAACGGGTATCAGATCATTTACAAATCTCTCCAGGGCGAATTTATGTGCATTTTCAATATCACGTATTGTTCGCTTACGCAGATTATCCATATCGGCCTGGGTCCGTTGCGCGAGTTCCATGTTTTCATTGGCCTTTTGTGCCAATGATTCCAATTCACCTTGGAGTAATTCTTCTGGCGAGGATTCTTCGACTATTTCATCTGCATCAGATTCTGTGGCTTCATTAGTACTATCCTCAACTAAGGACTCTACAATCTCTTCTGAATCCAATTCTAGATTTGTATTTTCTATTTCGACTTTTGGCTCATTACTTGTCATGCTTACTAATAATTCCTTTAGATAATTGCGGGCAAATACATATTACGACTGTCCAAAAAACAGGCTACGTTATAGAGATATAGGTTAATTTGTGGAATTCAAGGCTATCCCTAACATCTTTGCTGTTATATCAACAATCGGGATAATTCGTTCATAATTCATCCGGGTTGGGCCTATTACACCTAGAACACCCAGTATTCTACCATCAACTTCATAGGGAGAGGTAACAACACTACAATTATCCAGAACCTCATAGCCGGATTCTTCACCTATAAAGATCTGTACACCTTTGGCATTTATCGCCTGTTCCAACAGATGCAAAAGATCACGTTTATGATTAAAGCTTTCAAATAAACGTTTTAATTTATCCACGTCACATAATTCGGCAAAGTCCATTAGATTTGTTTGCCCCGCTAAAACAAAATCGTCCTTGTGCCCATCTTTACCAAACGCGTTGGATGCAAATTCGATTGCCAACTGCATTGAATTATTGACATCATCTCGCATTTTAACCAAGTCTGCTAATAAGGTTTCCCTAACCTTATCCAAATCTTTCCCGGAATAATGTTGATTAAGATAATTCGACGCTTCCTGTAATTCTGATGCTGAGTAGTTCCGTGCAGTATGAATAACCCGGTTTTGAACTTCTTTGTCATTCATTATTAATATAACCAAGATTCGATTATCACTTAATGAAACAAATTCAATTTGTTTTAGTACTTGTTTTTCTTGTCGGGGCAGCATTACAACACCGGCTAATCGAGTGATTTCAGACAGCATATTTGATGTTTTTTCCATTAACATCTGGGTGTCGTATTCCTTATCCAATTCCCTGGTTATATGACTGACATCAACTTCAGTGATATTATTAACCCTTAATAAATTATCAACAAAAAGTCGGTATCCCTTTGCGGTGGGGATCCTGCCAGCAGATGTATGGGGGGATTGAAGTAAACCTAAATCTTCCAGATCAGCCATTATATTTCGAATTGTCGCCGAACTCAGATCCAGAGCTATATCCCGTGACAGGGTCCTGGACCCTACTGGCTGACCATCATTAATAAAATGTTCTACCAGCGACTTGAACAGAAATAGACTACGTTCAGATAGTTGAGAGGGATTGTCACTGGAATGTATAGTCTGTTTTGTCATAAAGTATTGATATTACATATAAGTTCAAAAGAATTCAGCAGTCTTACTCCTTCTGTACCTGAAGGGTGATTGGCGTTATTCTCCGGTCATGATTATTTTAGTATTAGAACCAAATGGATCGACTAATGTTCAGAAAAATTGTACTCATATCTAATAATTTTACCAAGGTTATTTCAGATACCCTGCAGACAGTCATTAATGTACTGGAAAAACGCGGTATAGAGGTTTTTCTCGATGAAAAATGTTCTGAACTCGTGCCTGATTCATCGCATAATTCAATAGATAGTAATAATTTTAAGAATAATAATTACGATCTTGCCATCGCCATCGGCGGTGATGGCACTATCCTGCGGGCTGCTCATATCATTGCCAATTTTGACATACCACTGCTCGGCATTAATAGAGGCAGACTGGGTTTTCTTGCCGATATCCCTGCAGATTCCGTAGAACCCATGCTCAATAATATTCTGGAAGGGAAATTTGTTGATGACATACGATTTCAGCTCCATTGTGAAGTAATCCGTAACAACAAAATTATCTATGAGAACGATGCCTTTAATGAAGTAATTATTCAAAAAGGTAATATTGGCAAGCTAATTGAATTTGAAACCAAGGTAGACAATGTATACGTACATAGCCAAAGAGGCGATGGAATGATAGTTTCCTCTCCAACTGGCTCTACCGCTTATGCTCTTGCCTGTGGTGGACCGATTATACATCCAATGCTCGACGCATTGTTGCTGGTACCAATCTGCCCCCATACCCTGAGTAATCGACCTATTGTAATTGATGGCAATAGTCGGGTTGAATTAATAATGAAAGAATCAAAAATAGAACATGGCAACCTTACATGTGATGGTGAAATCATATGCGACCTACTCGAAGACGATCGTGTGCTCATATATAAAAAGGACAAAAAAATTCGTCTTATACATCCTTTAAATTATGATCATTTCGGAGTATTACGCGCCAAACTTGCCTGGGGTTGATACTCACACACTGAATCATGCTTAAACAACTGCACATTCAGAACCTGGCAATTATCGATGCCCTGGACCTAGATTTTGATCAGGGTATGACAGTCCTGACAGGAGAAACCGGTGCAGGGAAATCAATCCTGATTGATGCACTGGGTCTAATCCTCGGTGATAGAGGTGACTCATCAATAATCAGACAGGGTTGTGAAAAATCAGAGATAGTCGCTATATTTAACATCTCTGGACTGAAAAAATTAAACTCCCTGCTCGAACATCAATCGATATCAATCGAGGAAAACGAGATAATTATACGACGGATCATAGGCCGAGATGGTCGGTCCCGGGCTTATATCAACAGCAGTCAGGTAACAATAATGCTACTCCGTGAAGTTGGTGAGCATCTTATAGAAATTCATGGTCAGCACGCACACCAATCCCTGATAAAACGAACGGTACAACGTACATTGCTTGATTGCCATGCGAGTCACAGTGCTCTGCTCGATTCTGTTTATCAATCGTATCAAACATGGAAAACTATCACCCAGCAACTGGCTGAAACGGGTAATGATGCAGAGTCACATTCATCAACAATTGATTTACTTCAGTACCAGGTCAGAGAACTCGAAGAACTGGATCTTGTAGCGGACGAATACAATGAACTTGAGGAAGAGTATAAACGGTTATCTAATGTTACCCAATTAATCAGCGTATCCAATAAGGTCTTGGATATTTTAAGTGATAACGATAGCTCTTCAGAATCTTCATTACGACGCGGTATACATGAACTGAACGAATTGCAAAATTCTGATCCGATAACAAAAAACTTTATTGAGTCATTAGATAATGTATCGATACAACTTGGCGATACTATAAATGAAATAAGACGCTATTCAGATAAACTTGAAGATAATCCAGAAAGATTAAATGAAGTCGATAATCGGCTAAATATTTTACAAAACATGGCAAGAAAGCATCATATACATGCTCGGGAACTCCCACACCACTTGTTACAATTACAAGATAAACTTGAGCAACTCATTAATAGTAATGACTCTGTAGAAAAACTTATCGAGCAACAACGAAATGCCAACGAAAATTACAACATTGCTGCTGAAAAGCTGCATAAGAGTCGCGTAAAAGCATCAACAACCATGGCAAAAGAGATTACCAATCAACTTAAACAACTTGGGATGCCAGAGGGTAAGTTCATAGTTGATGTAATAAAACAGGACTCTCAACACCCGCTAGAAGAAGGTCAGGATCAGGTTGAATTTCTGGTTAGTTTAAATCCTGGAAGTTCGCCCAATTCAATACGTAAGGTTGCATCAGGTGGTGAATTATCTCGTATTAGTCTTGCAATACAGATGATATCCCGGGATGCAAAATTAACACCAAGTTTAATATTTGATGAAGTCGATGCAGGTATAGGGGGTAAAACAGCAGATATAGTTGGCAGCCTGCTTAAGAACCTCGCTGAAAAACAACAGGTACTTTGCGTGACCCACCTGCCACAAGTCGCTTCACGTGGTGACAATCACTTTCAGGTAAGTAAATACAGCAAAGATAAATTGACCTATACCAATATCAACTTACTTGATAAAAAATCTAGAATAGATGAGATTGCCCGTATGTTGGGAGGAATGCGTATTTCGAAGAAAACACTCGAACATGCAAAAGAGATGTTAGGGCAGGAAGAAACCGTCAATTAGCTAATATTATAATCCTTAATTGAAATTTTATACTTTTGGTATCACATATAAAACCAGACTATGGTCCTGTAATTCAAAACCGTGTTCTTCTGCGATTTTTCGTTGTAACTGTTCGATCTCTTCATTTTCAAACTCGATAACTTTGCCAGTTTTCAGACAGACCATATGATCATGATGACTACCCCTATGAATTTCAAAAACTGAATGTCCAGAGTCAAAGTTATGTCGAATAACCAGACCAGCAGATTCAAATTGTGTCAGAACACGATATACGGTTGCCAGACCGACATCTTCACCCGCCTCCAATAAGGATTTATAGACATCTTCCGCACTCATATGCTTATCCTGTGCGTCTTCCATAATTTCGAGGATGCGAATTCTGGGTAATGTTGCTTTTAGACCAGCTTTTTTGAGATCTTGAGCTTCAATCGTCATATCAATATAAATCCAAAAATTAATGTAATATATGCAAATTATAATGTATGTTACGCAAATAATCTTTAAATCAATCCAGACTTACTAAAAAAGATTAATCGCACTTTTACCCAATTTTTAATAGTTAAAGGTATTACTATGCACAGTCAAAGCAGATTCTTGCTGATAATATTTGGAATGTTGCTTTCTGCCTGCACCTACAATGGTAGTGTAAATCTTCCTGGCGTATATCGCATAGATATCCAACAAGGTAATGTTCTTGAGCAACCTATGCTAGACAGATTAAAGCCTGGCATGGATAAGAATCTGGTGGAATTTATACTTGGCACACCTGCCTTTATTGATCCGTTTCACACTGAACAATGGGAATATTTCTTCAGTATGGCAGAAGAGGGGGATGATCCTCAGCAACGTCACCTTAGAGTCCATTTTGTTGATGATAAACTATCTTATATTAGTGGTAATGTGGTGGTTAGCAACCGTGACTTGACAGATCCTATACTTCAATCTCGTACCGTAGATGTCCCGGCAGACAGACGACGTAATGAAGGATTCTTTAAAAGAATAATAAATTCAATCCCATTTGTCGGGAATGACCAACCACGTCGTGCCGAACCAAAAGCTTCCGAGGAAGATCCGGATATATCTGAAGAGTCAACCACATCAGAATAATCCATTTGTTATCACCATATTTTTTAATTACCCGTCTGGTTTTCAAAAAATATATTCGTCTGCTTATACAAACACGACTTCCTGTTGTCTTATTAATTCTTTTTTTAATATCTATCCCGGCGTTTGGTGTCAGGGCTGAAATAAGCGTAGTTGATGATATGGGAAATAAAATCAGCCTGAAATCGCCTGCTAAAAAGATCGTCAGCCTTGCACCAAATCTAACAGAATTATTATTCAGTGCAGGTGCCGGTAACAAGATTGTGGCAACGGTCCAATACAGTGACTACCCTAAAGAGGCAAAAAATATTCTCCAGATTGGTGATGCTCACAATATAGATTTAGAGGCATTGGTTGCATTAATGCCGGATTTAATCGTGACATGGAAAAGCGGGAATAGCACTGCGATATACAATAAATTAACTAATTTTGGATTTAAAGTTTATCAATCTGAAGCCGATACTCTAAACAAAATTTCCACCTCCATACTGCGCCTGGGAAAACTTGCGGGGACAGAAGCAATCGCGATTCCTGCTGCATTGAAATTTCAGCAAGAGGTTGAAACGCTAGAAAAACAATTTTCCAGAAAAAAAAGTATCAAGGTATTTTATCAATTTTGGGATAGGCCTATATACACTATAAATGGCAGACACCTTATCTCTCACATCATTGAATTATGTGGCGGTGAAAATATATATTCTAACCTGTCAACTCTGACACCTCAGATAAGCATAGAAAGTGTATTAAAAACTGACCCAGACATAATTATTGCCAGTGGTAGTGATGATCTGCGGCCCGAATGGCTAGATGCATGGAAATCATGGCCTGAGCTGAAAGCTATTCAAAATAATCAACTCTATTTTGTGCAACCTGATTTTATACAACGGCATACAACACGCATTATTCAGGGAGGAAAACTGATTTGTGAGTATATTGACCGGGCAAGGTTGTAACGAATAATAATTAAGCTGGAAAATATACTAATCTTTCACCATCTTTAATACATTGAATTGGATGATTATAGAGTGCCTCTAGATTTTTAATATTAATGACCTCAGCCACTTCACCATAAATTTGCGTATCGGGTTTTATCATTAATAATGCATGACTACAAAATCGTGTCAAAATATTCACGTCATGCAACACCATCATTATGCCACCTTTAATCCTGGCAACTTTATTTACAATCAATTCAAGCATTGTAATTTGATAATGTAAGTCCAGATGATTTGTCGGCTCATCCAATAACCATACGGCTGGCTGCTGGACTATTAATGTTGCCAGGGCAAGTCGCCGTCTCTCCCCACCCGATAACGTGTGAATTTGATGATTTACCCTATCAGTCAACGACACGTGATTAAGTACAGCCATACAAATTGATATATCCTCATCAGTGTCCATGGACATAAAAGGCAAATGCGGATATCTCCCAGTCAATACTGACTCTAACACGGTAATTGGAAAACTATCGTGACTATCCTGAAATAAAATACCAATTATTTTTGCAAGATTTTTTCTAGTGTAATTTGAAAGAGGATTATCCTGGACAAGCACCTCACCTACTTGTGGTATTTGCAATCCAGCTAATACATGCAAAAGTGTCGTTTTACCTGCACCATTTGCACCCAGTATTCCCATGCATTCACCAGGATTCAGACACACATCAAGTTTACTAAATATAGAGCGCTGACCAATGGATACCGAAAGATTATTTGCCTGCAATAAACTCATGATTTTTTAACATATGATGTGCGTAACAATAACAGGAACAAAGGTACACCCATCATTGCAGTAAGAACACCAACGGGTAGTTGTTGCGGTGCCATCACCGTTCTTGCCAGACCATCGGCAAACACCAGTAAACTTCCCCCAAATATAACAGATACAGGTAACAATAAACGATGATCACTGCCAAACAATAATCGTACGAGGTGTGGAATAACAAGTCCGACAAAACCAATACTACCTGCCTGCATTACTGCCGCTGCGGTTAATATCGATGCAAGAAAAAAAATGAAATAATTTAAAGGTGTGACTGACACGCCTAATGCCAAGGCATTCATTTTCCCCATCGCAAGAAGATTTAATGCCCGTGCAATAAACATGCATGCAGCCAGACTTACAATGAGTACAATAAAATTCCAGGAGGAGTATTCAGCAAAACTTAGGTCTCCCATTAACCAGAACAACATTCCATGTAATCTGTCTGACGGACTGATCGCGAGTAAAAAGCTGATTATTGCACCCCACCCCGCAGCTAATACAACACCGGTTAATAACGTTCGTAATGAATTCCATTCACCGCCAGCACGAGACAGTAAAAAAACTAACAGGATAGAAATTATCGCGCCTGTAAAAGCGCCAAGATTGACCCAATACCCGGAAACTCCAATGAGAATTGCGGACAATGAAAACACGGCAGCACCACCTGATATTCCCAGAATATAAGGTTCGGCCAGAGGATTCCTTAACAAAACCTGCATCAGACAACCAGCCAATGCCAACATACCGCCGACACAAAACCCGGTTAAAACCCTTGGCAATCTAATCTCCAGAATAATTCGACTGGCAAGACTGCCATCATTATTTAATAGAATTTTAATTAAATCTAAAATTGGGATATTGGTACTACCCATGGACAGCGCCACCATACATATTAAAGAAGCAACGAATGCCGCGGCGACAAGAATAAT
This sequence comes from Gammaproteobacteria bacterium, assembly GCA_051275005.1. Taxonomy (GTDB): domain Bacteria; phylum Pseudomonadota; class Gammaproteobacteria; order Eutrophobiales; family Eutrophobiaceae; genus Eutrophobius. Next base: position 8,498 of record JBNMOP010000080.1, read on the forward strand.
AAAAAAACCGGACGCACTAGTAGGTACCATGCTACGGACAATCTGCATTACATTTTCTGGTTTTTTTGACGCGTAGCCCGTTTCCGTCTGGCTTCTTTTGGATCTGCCTTTAAAGGTCGATATATCTCAATACGGTCACCATCTGTTAACTGAGTATCCTCTGAACAAATTTTTGAATAGATACCAATATTTCCTATCTTAATATCTGCCTCAGGATATAGCTGCATAATGCCTGATTGATGAATAGCTTCCATCACGCTTGCCCCACGATTTACCTTAACAGAAATTAATTCAACATATTTTTCAGTTGCGTAAGCTATATCCACATTAATCATTTTGATGAATTACCATATGTTTGACTGGCGCGCTCAGTGAATGCTCCTATAAGTGAATTTATGAATAGATTGAATACTGAAGCAAGCGTAAGTTTCAATAGTTTATTTTTAAATTCATAATCCATTTTCAATTCAATATGACAGTAATTTTCCCCTGTGTTTTGAAATTTCCAGTAACCTGAGAGATATTTGAAGGGGCCACTAATCAACTTTACATCAATCCGTTCTCCCACCTGCATCATATTTTCAGTGGTAAATGTCTGTTTGATTTTACCCGCCGACAACGAAACGGTCGCAGTCAGGCTGTAATCCTTACGATCAATAACCTTAGCGCCGGTACACCGTGGAAGAAACTCCGGATAAGATTCTATATCGTTTACAAGGTTATACATTTGTTCCGCTGTGTAAGGAACGTTAGCTGATTTGCTTACACTACCCACAAAAATCTTTCCAGGAAACGGCACTTACTGAAAACTTGTCAACATATACAATAAAATATTGGTTTTGATATTTGAGGGAGTGATTCGGGAATCTACACTTTATACAATAGTTCCTCATCCTTGCTCGCCCTGGAATATAATCACTCACGTAAACTTGCAACCAATTTACTACAACGCATAAAATTTTATAATATACCCAACTGGTTCAAAAAGATGATCGTAACACCCACAGGTGCTACATAACGGATCACAAAACGCCAGACCACATATATTTTTTCCTTTACCTTGAGTTCATCCATGCTAGAAGCGCGAGACATCAACCAACCCGCAAATATAGCCATAGCAAATCCACCTAGTGGTAACATTATATTTGCTGTCGCTATATCGATGATATCGAATATCCCATTCTCTTTTTGTGCCCCGGCAAACGTAAATGAAAACGCCCAGTGATTAAATGAAAGTATGGTTGCAATGCCCAAGACCCAGGATAGAAGTCCTGTATAGGCAGTTGCTTTAATTCGCGACAACCCCCAATTTTCCACGAGCCATGTCACGGCTGGTTCTATTAGTGAGATTGCCGAAGTCCATGCCGCAAAGGTCAATAACAAAAAGAACAAGGTTCCAAAAAATGCCCCCCCAGGCATTTGTCCAAAAGCGATTGGCAGTGTTACAAATATCAAGCCAGGGCCTTGTGCAGGTTCAAGTCCGTAGGTAAAGACCAAAGGAAAGATAGCCAAGCTGGCAAGTATCGCAATTAATGTATCAGCAGAGGCGATTACTATTGCTGCTGAGGTTATTGAGGTTCGGTCAGATAAATAGGAACCATAAACCATGATGGCACCCATACCCAAACTTAAACTAAAAAAGGCATGGCCAGAGGCATTCAGAAAAACGGTTTGGAAATCTTCCATCATTGCAGGGAAATCAGGTTTCAAAATAAATATCAACCCTTCTGCAAAGCGCTCAGTGCTCATGGCATACCCCACCATAACCAGCAGTAAAACAATCAACGCAGGCATGAGGAATTTTACTGCTTTTTCCAGTCCACTTTTTACACCCCGGGAAACCACCATAACAGTCATAATGATAAATACAGTATGCCACGCCAGTAAGCGCTCAGGATCAGAGGTTAATTCAGAAAACATCCTGCCTATCGTTTCGGGATCTGCACCGGTAAAACTACCGGTTGCAGCACGAAAAACGTAGGCAAGTACCCAACCTGCAATGACACTGTAATAGGACACGATCAAAAAACCCGCCATCACCCCCATTATCCCCAACCATTGCCAATGTTTTGAATGTCCCTCTTCTTGCGCAATAACACGCATAGTATTAGCGGGGCTTTGTCTACCCCGTCTACCAAGTAGTATCTCGGCCATCATAATGGGGACACCCATTAACAGCACACAGATAACATACAGCATGAGGAATGCACCGCCTCCACTTTCCCCTGCCATGTAGGGAAATCGCCAGATATTACCCAGGCCCACTGCAGAGCCAGTTGCCGCAAGATAAAAGGCCCAGCGGGATGACCACTGACCGTGTATAGAAGTGCGTTTAGATGACATTCAAACTCCCATGGTTCTTTTTGTTAATTCTGCTGGAATTCGCCCTATTCCTCAACCTTATATATATGATTACCCAGTCTAATTAGCTGAATAATTCCATTTACACGCCGAAAAACCTGCTACGACTCGATCACCCTATACACCTTTTTTCTTATACAGACGCTTACGCATTATACTTATACTACTCGTCCTACTGGGGAGGTCAGTATCAAATCATTCCTGTGTCAGTAAATTAACAACAATAAAGCCGCATCGTCTATCGGAAATGTGTTTGGTCTATTAAAAGAATACTTAGCACAACGAATCACCCCCAGCTTACTGCTATAATCATCCAACTCACTTAACTAGATGTCCGTTATTAACACATGGCAAAGCCCGCAAAAAAGAAACAACCGAGCAGCACCATCGGCCTAAACAAAAAGGCCAGGCACGACTATTTCATAGAAGAAAAATTTGAGGCAGGCGTTGCATTACTAGGCTGGGAGGTAAAAAGCCTGCGTGCAGGAAAGGTGCAGATACGGGACAGCTACGTTTTATTAAAGGACAGTGAGGCATTCATAATTGGCAGCCTCATTACCCCACTAAACACCGCATCCACACACATCACCCCCGAACCACAACGCACACGTAAACTTCTATTACACCGTAAAGAAATCAATCGTTTAATCGGGGCGGTAGAACGAAAGGGTTATACCGTGGTGGTTACAGCGCTGTATTGGAAACAAGGTAAGGTCAAGGCAGAACTTGGTCTGGCAAAAGGAAAACAAGAACACGACAAACGCCAGACATTAAAAGAGCAAGACTGGAAACGGGAAAAACAACGCACATTGAAACGCGGTTAAGTTCTCGTATCAACTACAATCTGACGAACGACCGTACCCCCTTCCTCAAATAGAGGGTTGTACAACTGTAAGAAGACAGGAGGTAGTGCAACGCCGAGAGTAATTGCCCTGGTCGAAGGCGCCATAAACCTATCACCCATCATTCCTTCGTTCTACACCGTCATTCCCGCACCCCTCCCTCGTCAATCCCGCGCTCCACCCCCTATCATTCCCGCGTCCTTTCCTCGTCATTACCGCGTCCCTTCCCCGTCATTCCCGCGGAGGCGGGAATCTAGTCAAAATAATCTATTGCAAAGCAATTCATCTTAAAAATGACTTAACTGAATTTTATTTAAAACCTCAAATATCCCTGATAACTTACAATTAATTACTCTATACTGTAATAGTCATTGGGGGCGTATTGGCTTCGACGTGGACACTGAAACCCAAGGGGCATGCCGAGGCGTAGATTACCTCGTAAATCCAGCTACAAAACTCATAGTTGCCAACGACGACAACTACGCACTAGCCGCTTAAAAACCGGTTTTGGTGCCGTCAGCCTGGTGTGTGCTTATGAACCCAGATCCTGGCGTCGACTTCATAAGATCGCGATGAAGCTTGTCTGGCGTGGATTCGTTAAAACTTTACAGACTCATCAGTTGTCTTCCCCGTCTCTTGGGTAGCAACTGATTAAACTAAATAAGAGACTAAGCATGTAGAACCGAGGACGGATGGTTTGCGGACGCGGGTTCGATTCCCGCCGCCTCCACCAATTAGCTACCAGGCAATAATGCCTGGTGGCGAATATCAATAATCAAATAAACCTCCTAAAAAAGAATAACATTCTCATAGGCTCTCCCTCCTAGATCTTATTATTAGCAGGTTTTGATTTTAGCATTCAAGTTCTCTGACCCCTTGAACTTTGACATCTTGAAGATTAAAACGTGTGTTAGTCGAGGGTGATTAAGTAACCCGCAAATTTACGAATATTTAAAACACCTGTATCCAGAATCAGATATTGTCCTTTTATTCCTTGTAACACACCTTCAATCTCAGGCGTTTTATCAAAATTAAGTGATGTTACTTTTTCCGGGTAGATTTCAACCGGGTAATTAATTATGACGGGTTCGGCATCACCAAGAAATTCTATATCGGTCTCGTTATATTCTTCTTTAATTTTATTAATTTCTGTTTCGGCAGTGCGCACTAGCTCATCTCTTTTTTCCTGTAGATCAACGCTATCAGCTTTAG
>JBNMOP010000081.1:0-12860 GCA_051275005.1 Gammaproteobacteria bacterium
ACGTGAAGATGACGGTAGCGTTAATATCGCCGATTGCTATGGAGGAAGGTGTACGCTTTGCAATTCGTGAGGGTGGTCGAACCGTGGGCGCAGGTGTTGTATCTAAAATAATCGAGTAAATAATATGCCAGAGCAGCAGATAATAAGAATACGTTTAAAGGCCTTTGACCATCGTTTAATTGACCAGTCGACACGTGAAATCGTTGAAACTGCGAGACGGACTGGTGCTCAAGTGATTGGTCCAATACCGCTGCCAACAAAAAAAGAACGATATACGATATTAATTTCACCTCATGTTGATAAAGATGCGCGTGATCAATATGAAATTAGAACACATAAGCGACTGATGGATATCGTCAATCCTACGGACAAAACAGTTGATGCATTAATGAAGCTGGACCTTGCAGCAGGTGTAGACGTTCAGATAAAACTAAATTGACAGGTAGATACATAAAATGACACTCGGAATTGTGGGAAGGAAACGTGGAATGACCAGAATCTTTACGGAAGATGGTGATTCTATTCCTGTGAGTGTAATAGAAGCATCCCCAAATAAAGTTACTGGCCTTGCTGAAGTTGAAAACAGAGGATACAGATCTGTTCAAGTCGCTTGGGGTACTAAACGACGTAATCTAATTAACAAGGCAACGGCCGGAAATCTGGCCCAAGCAGGTGTGGAATCTGCGAGAGGGTTAATTGAATTCAGACTAGATGAAAATGAAACAACTGAGTTAATTCAAGGAGCAGAAATTAAGGTTGATATGTTTAAGGATGGACAGAAAGTTGATGTGATAGGGACAACTATAGGCAAGGGATTTGCGGGAGTAATTAAAAGACATAATTTCAGCCATCAACGTAATACACATGGTAATTCCCTGTCTCATCGCGCACCTGGATCGATTGGTCAGAATCAATCTCCAGGCAGGGTGTTTAAAGGTAAGAAAATGGCAGGTCAAATGGGAAATGTCCAAAGGACAGCCCAAAATCTTGAAATTATCAGGGTTGATATAGAACGAAACTTACTCCTTATTAAAGGCGCTATACCAGGAGCTAAAGGTGGCAAGGTGGTGGTTAAACCGTCTGTCAAAGTAAAATCTAAAGGTTAATTATGGAACTAACACTACATCAATCAGGAAAAAAGGAACTGTCTAAAATGGCTGTTTCTGATAGTGTTTTTGATGCTAAGTATAATGAACCTTTAGTTCATCAAGCATTAACCACTTATATGGCAGGTGCACGCTCTGGTACAAAAGCACAAAAGACTCGAGCTCAGGTAAGAGGTGGTGGTAAAAAACCCTTCAAGCAAAAAGGAACAGGTCGTGCCAGGGCAGGAACCAGTCGGAGTCCACTTTGGCGTGGCGGCGGTATCCACTTTGCCGCGCAACCCAGGTCATACAAGAAAAAATTAAATCGTAAAATGTATCAGGGTGCAATAAGGTCAATATTGTCAGAATTAGCAAGACAAGGAAGGTTAACCTGTATTGATAGTTTGCAAATTGATGAACCAAGAACTAAACATGCGAAACAAGTATTAACAGATCTTGGACTAGCTAATGTTCTGATTATTACAGATGATGTTACATCAGACATGTATTTGGCGACACGAAATCTACCTATGGTCGATGTGATAGATACAACTGAAATAGACCCATATACATTAATTGGTTTCGGTAATGTGTTAATAACAAAAACTGCTGTAGATAAAGTGGAGGCCTGGCTAGGATGAATCAGGAAAAGTTAATGAACTTGTTGCTTGCCCCCAGGGTAACTGAAAAAAGTACGCTAGTCGGGGAAAAGTACAGGCAGTATGTTTTTAAGGTTATAAAAACGGCTACTAAACCCCAAATCAAGAAAGCAGTTGAATTGATGTTTAAAGTTGAAGTCGAAGCCGTCCAGGTTGCTAATGTTAAAGGTAAGCAAAAAACTTTTAAACAGACAGCCGGGAAACGTTCTGACTGGAAAAAAGCCTATGTCAAACTCAAGTCCGGGTTTGAGATAGATTTCATGGGAAGCTAGAGAGACAGACTTATTATGGCTATTGTAAAACCAAGACCTACTTCTCCAGGGCGCCGCGGCGTTGTCAAGGTCGTAAGCCCCGAGCTATATAAAGGTGATCCGTATGAGCCACTCTTGGAGAACAAAAATAAAAGTGCTGGTAGAAATAATAGTGGGAAGATTACCGTTCGACACCGTGGTGGTGGTAGTAGACAACGTTATAGAGTTATAGATTTCAAACGTAATAAGGATGGGATACCAGCAAAGGTAGAGCGTATCGAGTATGACCCTAACAGGACAGCAAATATTGCATTGTTATTATATTCAGATGGGGAACGACGATACATAATTGCCCCCAATGGTGTTCAGCAAGGTTCGATGTTGCAATCAGGGATTGATGCAGGAATTGAAGTAGGAAATACATTACCTTTACGAAATATTCCTGTAGGTACAAATATACATTGCATTGAATTGCAGCCAGGCAAAGGTGCACAGTTGGCCAGAAGTGCGGGAACGAGCGTACAACTGGTCGCTCGAGAAGGAGCGCATGCGACAATTAGGTTACGTTCAGGTGAGATGCGTAAAGTACCTATCGACTGTAGGGCCACCATTGGAGAAGTTAGTAATGGTGAGCATAGTCTCAGAAAACTTGGTAAGGCGGGTGCAAAACGATGGCGAGGGATTAGGCCTACAGTACGAGGAGTTGCGATGAACCCTGTCGATCACCCTCATGGTGGAGGTGAAGGAAGAACATCAGGTGGACGTCACCCTGTTACTCCTTGGGGAGTACCAACCAAAGGTTATAAAACGCGTAAGAATAAACGAACTAACAATATGATTGTTAGGAACAGGAAGGGTTAGCAGGAGAAATACGTGGCAAGATCAGTAAAAAAAGGTCCTTTCGTTGATCATCATCTGATGAAAAAAATTGAAACGGCCGTTGCAAATAACGAAAAGAGACCGATTAAAACATGGTCAAGGCGATCAATGGTATTGCCGGATATGGTTGGATTAACCATCGCCATACATAATGGTAGAGACCATATACCTGTATATATATCAGAAAATATGGTGGGTCATAAATTAGGTGAGTTTGCAGCGACACGAACTTTTCGTGGCCATACTGCAGATAAGAAAGTAGCGAAATAAACCTGGAAATAGAATTCATGTCGACATCAGCAAAATTACTTTATGAAAGATTATCTCCTCAGAAAATGAGGTTGGTTGCTGATCAAATCAGAGGCATACGCGTCGACAAAGCGTTAGATATTCTAAAGTTTAGTAACAAAAAGTCTGCCGCAGTTATTAAAAAAGTACTTGAATCTGCGATTGCAAATGCCGAACATAATGATGGTGCAGATATTGATGAATTAAAAATTTCAGAAATTTTTATAGACCAAGGGCCCACGTTAAAACGATTACGACCCAGGGCTAGAGGAAGAGCTGACAGAATTGTAAAGCCTACCAGTCATATTACAGTCACCGTAGCAGAACAGGAAAAGTAACTTCATGGGACAAAAGGTACATCCAACAGGTATACGCCTTGGAATAATCAAGGACTGGACATCTACGTGGTATGCAAATTCACGGGATTACGCAAAATATTTACTCACCGACCTTGAAGTGAGGACATATCTGCGCAAAAAACTATCCCATGCGTCAGTAAGTCGCATACAGATTGAAAGACCGGCAAATAATGCGCGCGTTATTATACATACTGCTAGACCGGGTATAGTTATAGGCAAAAAAGGCGAAGATATTGAAAAACTACGGTTTGAAATATCTAGAAGAATGGGGGTCCCTGCCACTGTCAGTGTTGAAGAAATCAGAAAACCGGAATTGGATGCGCATCTTGTTGCGGAAAGTGTTGCTCAGCAGATTGAACGTAGAATTATGTTTCGTCGAGCTATGAAAAGGGCCGTTACAAATACTATGCGTCTTGGTGCATTAGGGATGAAGATAAATGTGTCGGGGCGATTAAATGGTGCAGAAATAGCACGCTCCGAGTGGTACAGAGAAGGCCGCGTTCCCCTTCACACCCTGCGTGCCGATATTGATTATGGCACAGCAGAAGCAAACACGACATATGGGCTAATTGGTATAAAGGTATGGATATTTAAGGGTGAAGTATTTGGCAAGGAGAAGTCTGAGGAAGAAACGAATGCCAATATTCCGGCATCGTCATAAAACGGATAATTACATATGCTACAACCTAAAAAAACAAAATTTAGAAAACAGGCCAAGGGTCGAAACAGAGGCCTTGCAAACGTTGGAAACAAGGTTAGTTTTGGCGACTTTGGACTTAAGGCAACGACCCGGGGTCGAATAACTGCAAGGCAAATTGAAGCTGCACGAAGGGCTATTAGCCGTCATATTAAACGCGGTGGTAAATTATGGATACGTATGTTTCCAGATAAGCCGATAACTAAAAAGCCTTTGGAAGTACGACAAGGGAAAGGTAAGGGTAACGTGGAATTTTGGGTAGCTCAAATCAAGCCTGGGAAGGTATTGTATGAAATAGAAGGGATACCTGAAGCGTTGGCCCGTGAAGCATTTACCCTGGCAGCAGCCAAGTTGCCTGTTAAAACAACTTTTGTAAATAGAACGGTAATGTGATGAAAGTTTCTGATATAAGAAATAAAACACCAATTGAGTTAGAGTCTTTACTTGTAGATCTAAACAGGGAAAAGTTTAACTTGCGTATGCAACAGGGTACAGGGCAATTAAGTAAACCGACTCAGATAAAAGTGGTCCGTAGACAGATTGCGAGAATTAAAACAATTTTGACAGAAATTGAAAAGAGTAAAAAATAATGAGCGAGTCTAAGAACATTCCAAGGATACTTACCGGTAAGGTAATAAGTAACAAAATGGAGAAGTCTATATCTGTGTCTATTGAAAGACTTGTTAAGCATCCTGTTTATGAAAAATTTATTAGACGATCTACAAAGCTACTTGCACATGATGAAAATAATGAATGTAATGAAGGTGATCTGATTATTATTGAATCAACCAAGCCAGTTTCAAAGAGAAAATCTTGGCGTTTGCAAAAGATTTTATCTAAGGCTCAATTATAATCATCTAATTAAATGAAACCTGGAGATCGCACATGATACAAATGCAGTCAACATTAGATGCGGCAGATAATAGCGGCGCACGTCGTCTCTTCTGCGTGAAAGTACTTGGCGGTTCAAAACGTAGATATGCTGGTATTGGCGATATTATTAAGGTGAGTATTAAGGATGCAATACCTCGGGGCAAAGTAAAAAAAGGAGAAATGTATAACGCAGTAGTTGTGCGTACTCGTAAAGGAGTAAGACGTCCGGATGGTTCACTTATTAGATTTGATAAAAATGCTGCAGTTTTACTAAACAACCAGAATCAACCCATAGGGACTCGAATATTTGGACCTGTCACCCGCGAACTTAGAGGTGAAAAGTTTATGAAAATAATCTCACTTGCCCCTGAAGTATTGTAAATAAATTTCTGGGAGAGCCAAATGAACCGAATAAAAAAGGGAGATGAAGTCGTTGTTTTAACCGGCAAAGATAAAGGTAAACGGGGGGTCGTGCTCAGAGTAATGAATGATGTCGAAAAGGTATTGATTGAGAATATCAATATGGCAAAACGGCACACCAAAGGCAATCCAATGCAGAATACACCCGGTGGGATTATTGAGAAGGAATTGCCTATTCATTTATCAAATGTTGCAATCTGGAATCCGGTGTTAAATAAGGCTGACAGAGTAGGAATTAAAACACTTGAAGACGGTAAAAAAGTCCGGTTTTTTAAGCGAAATAATGAAGTAGTTGATATATAAGATCTAAACGATCGTTAATTAATAGTTATAAGATAATAAATGAGCAGATTACAAAAATTTTATAAAGAGAATGTGGTGAAAGAGTTGGTCGAACAATTTGGTTACAGTTCATCAATGGAAGTGCCGCATATCACTAAAATTACTCTTAACATGGGTTTGGGTGAGGCAGTTACAGATAAGAAAGTTATCGAAAATGCTGTGTCAGATATGGAAAAGATTGCAGGTCAAAAGCCTGTAGTTACAGTTGCACGAATATCAGTTGCAAACTTTAAGATCAGAGATGGATATCCTATAGGTTGTAAAGTTACATTAAGACGAGAAAGGATGTATGAATTTCTGGATAGATTGATTTCAGTTGCAATTCCTCGTATGCGTGATTTTAGAGGTTTAAGTAACAAATCTTTTGATGGGCGTGGTAATTATAGTATGGGCATTAAGGAACAGATAATCTTTCCTGAAATAGACTATGACAAGATAGATGCAATTAGGGGTATGGATATCACAATAACCACTTCGGCAAATACAAATGATGAAGCACGAGCATTACTTACAGCATTTAATTTTCCATTGAGGAAAACAGGAAACTAAGATGGCAAAATTATCAATGATTAATCGTGAACGTAAACGCGCACGCATGGTAATAAAGTATGCAGCAAAACGATCTGAGTTAAAGAAAATTATCAAGGATATGTCTTTAGGTGAAGAAGAAAGACAAGATGCAAGAATAAGGTTGAATAAAATGCCCAGGGACGCCAGTGCCTCCCGCATGAGAAATCGTTGTGCGCTAACGGGAAGGCCTCACGGATTTTATCGAAAATTTGGATTAGGTAGAAATAAGTTAAGAGAGGCGGCGATGCGGGGCGACGTGCCTGGGCTCGTTAAAGCCAGTTGGTAACATAGCAATGAATAGCTACTAGAGAATAAATAATATGAGTTTACAAGATCCAATTGCAGATATGCTGACGAGAATACGAAATGCTCAGGCTAGAACAATGAGTCAGGTTAGTATGCCGTCCTCCAAGCAAAAGGTTAATATTGCATTGATAATGCAAGATGAGGGATATATTACTGGTTTCAAAATCGCTGAAAATGGGCCCAAGAAAACATTAACAATCGAACTTAGATATTATGAAGGCAAGCCAGTTATTGAGTTGATCAAGCGAATTAGCCTCCCCAGTTTGCGTAAATATAGACGGAGCAATGAAATTGAAAAGGTTAAAAATGGTCTAGGTATAGCAATTATTTCAACCTCAAAGGGGTTGATGACTGATAAATCTGCAAGAGCTCAAGGGATTGGTGGTGAAGTCCTTTGCATTATAGCTTAACAGGGAATTTCTATGTCTAGAATTGCAAATCAACCAATCAATATACCGGCGGGTGTTGAAGTAAATATCGCGAATAATATTGTTATTATCAAGGGTAAAAATGGTGAAATGTCATTTCCTTATCATGAAGATATCAATATTGTTTATGAGAATGATTGTATAACAATTGCTACAAATAATACCTCGAAGTTTGTTAAGGCGATGTCAGGTACTTCGCGCGCACTATTGCAGAATATTGTAACCGGTGTTACTGATGGATTTGAAAGAAAACTTGATATTGTTGGTGTAGGGTACAGGGCGGCGACTGAAAATAAAAAACTCAATTTAACGTTGGGATTCTCTCATCCTGTAGTATTTGATATTCCAGACGGGATATCTATTGAGACTCCAACCCAAACTGAGATTGTAATCAAAGGTTCAGATAAACAAAAAGTTGGTCAGGTGGCTGCCAATATTCGTGCTTATCGACCACCTGAGCCATATAAAGGAAAGGGTGTAAAGTACTCTGATGAACGAATTATCAGAAAAGAAGCCAAGAAAGCCTAATTGAGTGTGACATGAACAAAAAAAATAAAAGAATTCGTCGTACCCGGAAAACACGAGCACGCATAAGGTTGTTAGGCGTGAATAGACTTTGCGTTCATAGGACGCCAAGGCATATTTATGCGCAAATCATCTCCTCTGATAATAAAAGTGTAGTGACATGCGCATCAACTGTAGATAAGGATGTCAAAGGTAAAATTAAAAATGGTGGTAATAAAGATGCGGCCACATTGGTTGGGCAATTAATTGCTGAACGTGCAAAAAAAGCAGGGGTTACCCGAGTTGCATTTGACCGATCTGGCTTTAAATATCATGGCCGTATAAAGGCATTGGCCGATGCAGCTCGTGAAAACGGAATAGAATTCTAGGAATTAATAATGGCAATATCAGACTCGATTACTGGCAATGAAGATTTACTCGAAAAATTAGTAAATGTAAATCGTGTAGCCAAAGTAGTAAAGGGAGGGCGAATTTTTGGGTTTACTGCCCTCACAGTGGTTGGTGATGGTAACGGGCGAGTGGGATTTGGTAGAGGAAAAGCCAGGGAAGTACCCGTTGCTATACAAAAGGCAATGGAAAAAGCACGTAGAAATATGGTAAGTGTGCCATTAAAGGATAGCAATACATTACATTATCCAGTTATTGGAAGACATGGCGCGGCTAAGGTGTATATGCAACCAGCTTCTGAGGGAACGGGCATTATTGCTGGTAGTACTATGCGTGCAGTTTTTGAGTGCGTGGGTATTCATAATGTATTGTCAAAATCTAATGGCTCTACAAATCCAGTGAATGTCGTTATGGCTACTATAAACGGGTTAAAACTAATGAGCTCTCCCGAGCAATTTGCTGCAAAACGCGGAAAGTCTGTTGAAGAAATTTCAGGATAAAAAATGGCTGCAAATAAAATAAAAGTAACATTGGTCCGAAGCACCATTGGCAGGTTGGCCTCACATAAGGCATGCATACGTGGCTTGGGGTTACGAAAAATAAGACATACAGTAGTTGTTGATGATACTCCTGAAAATCGAGGCATGATCAATAAGGCAAGTGCATTTTTGTCTGTTGAGGAAATATGATATGAGATTGAATACAATTAAGCCAGGCAACGGTGCAAAATTTAAACCAAAACGAATTGGTAGAGGTATTGGATCAGGATCGGGTAAAACTTCTGGACGTGGCCATAAAGGTCAGAAATCCAGGTCAGGTGGGTTTCATAAGGTAGGGTTTGAAGGTGGGCAAATGCCGATACAGCGACGCTTGCCAAAACTCGGTTTTAGCTCTCATATTTCTAGAATTACAGATGAAATTCGACTCGATGAACTAAATAAACTTGATGTTGAATCAATAGATTTAAATACCCTGAAGCAAGTTAATTTAATATCAAAAAATATTAAATACGTGAAAATATTTGCCTCAGGAGAGATAAAAAAGGCAGTTACAATTAAAGGTCTTAAAGTAACAAAGGGTGCCAGAGCTGCAATTGAAGCTGCCGGTGGAAAAATAGAGTAGATAAATGGCGACTACTAACCAAGCAGCAATGCCAGGTGGATTAGGTGGATTGACGCAATTGAAAGAATTGCGCCAACGTTTATTATTTGTTTTGTTTGCACTATTTGTTTTTCGGATTTGTTCATTTATACCAGTACCCGGAATTAATCCCGAGGCCATGTCTGCTTTATTCGATCAACAAAGTGGCACAATTTTAGACATGTTTAATATGTTTTCTGGAGGTGCTCTCGAAAGGTTATCGATAATTGCTCTTGGAATTATGCCTTATATTTCAGCATCTATTATTATGCAATTGCTTAGTTTTATTGATCCAAAGCTAAAGCAGCTGCGCAAAGAAGGTGAGGCGGGTCGTCGAAAAATTACTCAATATACTCGGTACGGTACGGTAATTCTTGCTACGTTTCAGGCTATTGGCGTCTCGATAGCACTTGAAAGTCAACAGGCTGGTGGATCTGGTGTAGTAATGGACCCTGGGTTTGGATTTCGGTTAACAGCTGTTACGTCATTAGTCACAGGTACAATGTTTTTAATGTGGTTAGGTGAACAAATAACTGAACGTGGAGTTGGTAATGGAATTTCCATGATAATTTTTGCAGGAATTGTCGCGGGTTTACCTTCAGCCGTCGCGGGTACAGTAGAGCTTGCTCGAACTGGTGAATTAAATATTCTGATGTTGCTTGTGCTTTTCGTACTTGCAATATCAGTAACAGCTTTTGTTATATTTGTTGAACGCGGTCAAAGACGAATTACGGTTAATTACGCCAAGCGGCAAGTAGGTAGAAAGATGTACGCAGGCCAGTCGAGCCATTTGCCACTAAAATTAAATATGTCTGGGGTTATACCTCCTATTTTTGCTTCGAGTATTATTCTGTTTCCTGCAACCATTGCAGGGTGGTTTGGTCAGGGAGAAGGGACAAGGTGGCTGCAAAATATCGCTGCTGTCATGCAACCAGGCCAGTTGATATACACGTTAATGTATGGCGCTGGAATTGTCTTTTTCTGTTTTTTCTACACAGCAATTGTCTTTGATCCAAAAGAAACAGCAGATAACCTGAAAAAATCAGGTGCCTTTGTTCCTGGAATGCGTCCAGGAGAGCAAACCGCTAATTATCTTGATAGTGTCTTAACTAAACTTACATTAAGCGGTGCTGTGTACATTACATTTGTTTGTTTATTACCAGAATTTTTGATTTTGCAATACAATGTGCCGTTTTATTTTGGTGGCACCTCATTATTAATTATCGTTGTAGTGGTTATGGATTTTATGGCTCAAGTGCAAGCGCATTTGATGTCACATCAATATGATGGGTTGCTAAAGAAGGCAAACCTTAAAAGCCATGGTCGACGCAGATAAATCCGAATTGAGGAGATAAATAGTGAAAGTTAGAGCATCAGTGAAACGAATATGCAGAAATTGCAGGGTCATTAAACGTAATAGAATAGTGCGAGTAATATGCAGCGACCCACGACATAAACAACGTCAGGGTTAATTAGGAGATCTTTAGGACATGGCACGAATAGCAGGGGTTAATATTCCGGACAATAAGCATTTGTCCATTGCGTTGACGTATATTTACGGTATTGGTTTAACGCGCGCAAATAAAATATGTTCATCGCTAAGTCTCGCGCCAGCGACTAAAGTAAAAGATCTGGTTGAAGAAGAATTAGATAAAATACGTCAGGAAATTACCTCATTTGATCTTGAAGGTGATTTAAGACGAGATGTGTCCATGAATATTAAACGATTGATGGATTTGGGTTGTTATCGAGGCATACGCCATAGAAAAGGATTGCCTGTAAGAGGCCAACAAACCCAAACAAATGCTAGAACGAGAAAAGGTCCCCGTCGAGCTATAAAAAAATAACTGGATGAAATAAATGGCAAAAGTAAGAACAAGCAAAAAGAAGATTAAGAAAACGGTTTTAGATGGTGTTGCACATATTCATGCATCATTTAATAATACGATTGTAACAATCTCAGATCGACAAGGTAACGCTTTGTGTTGGGCAACTTCCGGCGGAAGCGGGTTTCGAGGCTCTAGAAAAAGCACACCTTTTGCTGCACAAGTGGCAGCTCAAATGGCTGGTGAAAAAGCACTAGAATTTGGATTAAAAAGTCTTGAAGTAAATATTAAAGGACCTGGCCCTGGTCGTGAATCAGCGGTGCGTGCGCTAAATTCACTTGGTTTCAAGATTACAAATATTACGGATGTTACTCCCGTTCCACATAATGGATGCAGACCGCCTAAACGGCGTCGAGTTTAAGGAGATATTTATGGCGCGTTATATAGGACCAAAATGTAAACTTAGTCGACGTGAAGGCACTGACCTGCAGTTAAAAAGTCGTGCTCGGCCGATTGAGTCCAAGTGTCAAATTGATAAAACACCTGGTCAGCATGGAGGAAAAGCAAGACGTTTATCCGACTATGCTGTACAGCTTAGGGAAAAACAGAAATTGAGAAGAATATACGGAGTATTGGAAAAACAATTTCGTCGTTATTACAAGGAAGCAGCGAGAAGAAGTGGAACAACAGGCGAGATACTGCTACAACTATTAGAATCACGATTAGATAATGTTGTATATAGAATGGGATTTGGGAGTACTCGTAGTGAGGCCAGACAGTTAATTAGTCACAAAGCTATTCTTGTTAATGGTAAAAGTGTAAATATACCTTCTTATCAGGTAGCACCTAACGACGAAATTCAAATTCGTGAAAAATCGCGAAAGCAACTTAGAATTCAGGATGCATTAAATGTAGCAGAACAATATGGATTGCCTGAATGGGTAGAAGTCGATATTAAAAAGATGGCAGGAGTGTTTAAACAAAATCCTGAAAGAAGTGAATTGCCATCAGAAATAAATGAACAACTTGTTGTTGAGCTCTACTCCAAGTAAGCAGACATAGGAACATATCAAATGCCATCAACTTTCAGTGAATTATTAAAACCACGTCGGGTAGATGTTGAAACTATCAGCGAAACCCTGGCAAAAATCACAATTGAACCTTTAAATCGAGGGTTTGGTCATACACTAGGCAATGCATTACGACGGGTTCTTTTGTCTTCAATGTCCGGATGTGCGGTGACAGAAGTGGAGATAGAAGGCGTATTACACGAGTACACAACCATAGAAGGTGTACAGGAAGATGTAACAGACATAATGTTAAACCTAAAGGGCCTGGCTATTACTATGCATGCTAGTGATGATGCAACATTAACCCTTAGAAAATCTGGACCTGGAGAAGTTAGAGCCAGTGATATACAGCTTGACCATGATGTTGAAATTGCAAACCCCGATCATGTAATTGCCAACCTTACCAAGGCTGGTGAATTAAATATGACGATTAAGATAGAGCGTGGACGAGGATATCGTCCTGTTCTGATAATCGGTACTGAAGAAGGGGAACAGTCTATAGGTAGTTTAAAACTGGATGCATCTTTTAGTCCAGTTAAACGAATCACCTATGATGTGCTAAGTGCACGTGTTGAACAGCAAACTGATTTGGATAAACTGATTATTGAGATAGAAACTAATGGTACTATCGATCCAGAAGAGGCAATACGTGAAGCGGCAAGAATATTGCGTAATCAACTTTCTGTATTTGTAGATCTTGAAGCTGAAGAAGCCGAAATTGCCGCTGCTAAGAATGAACCTGAAGTCGATCCTAT
>JBNMOP010000082.1:0-12782 GCA_051275005.1 Gammaproteobacteria bacterium
TATTATCGCAGTTTTTTTATTATTGACTGCAGGCATAAATGTTAGTGCTGTCGCACAAATCAATAATCTGATTCCTGTAACGGATGCAATATTAAAAGATTCTGCACCAGCGGATTGGTTACGCTGGCGACGAGATAGCAGCGCAACGGGATACAGTCCTCTTTCTCAAATTAATACACAGAATATTAATAAATTACAATTTGCATGGTCATGGGCAATGCAATCCGGTGATGCTGAGCAGGAGCCCATAGTCTATGACGGCATTATGTATCTACCGCAAGTTGATGGGGTGATACATGCACTGGATGCTAAATCTGGAGAATTATTCTGGGAATATAAAAGAATATTGCCACGTGGTGCCAGACGAGGCACAACTCGAAATATTACCTTGTATCAAGACAAGATCTATATGACTTCCACTGATGCATTTCTTGTAGCCCTGGATGCAAAAACTGGTGAGATCGTCTGGGAAAGAGAGGCAGGTGATGCTGGCGCTGCACTAACTTACTCATCGGGGCCCATTGCAGGAAATGGAATGATTTTTGCTGGGCAAACATGCTGGCTAGGGGTAACCCAAACCTGTTCACTTGGGGCGTTTGATGCTGAAACAGGTGACAGGATATGGCAACGATCTTCCATAGCTGGACCGGGCGATCCTGAAGAGCACAATGCTACCTGGGGCGGGCTTCCTTACGAAAAGCGTATGAAAGCCTCATTTTGGCAAACAGGTAGTTATGATCCGGAACTGGATCTGGTTTATTGGACAACCGCCAGTGCCTATCCATACCCGGAGATACATAAGGGATCGGGTGACGGTAATCTACTCTATTCAAATTCGATATTAGCTCTGGATGCAAAGACAGGAAAGATACGCTGGTTTTATCAAATGTTACCGAGAGACAATTTTGATATGGATCATCAAGGTAATCCAATATTAGCAGATATAGTAATTGCAGGGTCTCTCCGTAAAGTCGTGTATGCAACCGGTAAGCCTGGAATATTATGGGCCTTTGATCGTATAAGCGGGGAACATTTGTGGAACCAACAGATAGTTGAACACCAGAATTTATACGACAATATTGACGCTGAAACTGGTGAGATCACTATTAATACTAATCTGATTCCAAAAAAGATTGGTGACTCCAGTCTGGTATGTCCCGGTATGCGAGGAGGAAGGTTATTTCAATCTAATGCCTATAATCCCATGACCAGTCTTATATACACCTCAGTTAGTAATGAATGTAATACCTTTACAGTTGTGCCATTAGATATAGCGAGTGCGGGGGTCGAATATGGTGAGCTCCAACATATGCAAGGTGCAAATGAAAAGGTAGGTCGTGTGTCAGCTGTCTCTGCCTCAACGGGTAAGATTATTTGGGAATATGATCAAAGGGCCGCACTGGGATCAATCTTAACGACGGCTGGTGGATTGGTATTTGTTGGTGATTTGCATCGATACTTTCTTGCCCTGGATGCCAGTAGCGGTAAAAAACTTTGGGACATACCATTAAGTGCCCCGGTCAACGGTTATCCGATCAGCTATTCAGTTGACGGTAAGCAATATGTCGCAGTAAGTGTTGGTGGTGGTTCGGCAGGTAATAGACATCTAGCGCAATTATATCCAGAACTGAAAAGTATTAATGGCAGTCCGGTATTAATGGTTTTTTCGTTGGGAAATGAGCAATAAACTTAAAATTTGTTGAGAGTTATTCTTTAGGTTTATTGTCGCGCTCTACAAAGAATGCAATACCATATCTTCCCTCAACACACCTACCTATTGGACTGGCATCAAGATTGGCGCCAGCGCCTAATTTTGTGAGTAACTTGCTGGTGCTTACGCGAGCCCTTGGTATCACAACCTGACCTCTACCCAGGGTACCATCAGCAAGGGTGAGGGGTGTCTGACCGCAACCATTCTTTGCATCAAGATTAGCGCCCTCCTGAACCAGGTATTCAATAATTGGCTCCGCACCGATATAAGTCGCTGCATGTAAAGGCGTCCAGCCAGTTTCATTGGTTTCGTTTACATCTGCACCCATCTCTACCAATAGTTTAACCGTCTCCAGTGCCTTCTCTCCTTCCTCACCTTTGCGGGCCGCTCGACGACCCAATCCGGACGCTGCAAGCAGCGGAGTTACACTTCCTTGAAACTGTGCCTGATCTTTATAAACGCCTACGGGGTTAGCTTCTTCGTCAACCACCGATTTAATGCCTGAATTACCACCCATTTCCACAAGAAATTGCATGGCATGAATATCACTAGATGCCGCTGCGAGCAAAAAAGGTGTTACACCCTTTACACTTACATAACCGTTACCGCCTTTACGAAACCGAGCCGGCAATCTATGCATTTGTGCATTGGGGTCTGCTCCTCTTTCCAATAATGCTTCGATCAACCTGGGCATATTGCGTCCTGGAAATGGATTTTTTTTCTTAACTTTCTTGGTTATTGATTTTTGCTCTTCATCTACTACTGCTGAAAAAAGTCCGGCATCTTTGCCCTCCAGCAATGCTCTCATTCCATCACGTAACGCATAATGCAAAGGTGTAATATCACTACCATCGCCTGCTGCGATAGTTGGATCGGCTCCTTTATCGAGCAAATATAACGCCAGGCCCTCATGACCATTTGCACTAGCTAATAATAGTGAATTACCATCTTCTTTAGTCGCGTGGTTGACATCTGCACCAGCCTCAACCAACAATTTAGCGCTCTCCAGGTCGCCTTGTTGGGCAGCAAACAGTAGTGGGGTAAAACCACCCTCTGAGCTGACCTGAACCACACCATCATGCGTTAGATAGGTCTTTGGACTTACATCAGCAAGTATATGAGACTTGGCATGTACATCGGCACCAGCATTAATCAATAGTTGGGCAATTTCAGGATAGCCTTGAGATATTGCCCACATCAGGGCAGTCTGACCTCGTCGCCCTTCTTTGGCGTTGACCTCGGCCCCCTTGGCAAGCAGTGCTTTAATAGAATTCAAACTGCCGGCGCGACTACAGGTCATCAACACTGTCTCTCCCGTCCATAGTGTAGAATTTGGATTTGCATCTGCGTCCAGTAATTTTTCAACCGCTGCTGGATTTCGATTACTGCAAGCCAGGCTAAGGGGGGTCACCCCGTACTCATTATCCAGATCAGGATTGGCCCCTGCCGTTATGAGAAGATCCATTGCAAGCAAATCGTCATTATAAACGGCCCAGGCAAGTGATGTACTGCCATCGGGTTGGGTAATATTTACGTCTTTCTTTTCATCCAACAAAGTACGTAATCCATTGTGATCACCCTGTTTGACGACGTCTATAAGTTGCATGTCGCGATCTGTGGCGGCGGACACTGCAAACGCATAAAACCACGCCGTGATCAGGATACTGGTTAAAGCCCTGTTACTCATAAATTGATACCCTCTGATGTGATCACTGCAAATAATTTCTTAAATCTACGTTAACCCAAACCTAATCTGTTAACTAAGTTCCAGGTTCTCAGTGCTGTTGCCAATGCTCTCTACTGGAACGCCCACCATATCCAACATTGTCATGTGTAGATTTGCAAAAGGCGTGTGCTCCGGATACTGGAGATGGTGCCCACCTTTTTTGACCTGACCTGAGCCACTTCCGGCGAGGAGAATCGGCATATTCTGTTGAGTGTGGAGGTCCCCATCACCCAGGCCACTACCATAAACAATCAGTGAATGGTCTAACAAGGAGCCGTCCCCATCCTGTGTTGCCCGCATCTTCGCAAGAAAATAAGAGAACAGCCTGGCATGATGACGATTGATATCAACCGTCTGTTGCATCCTGTCTTTAATTCCACGGTTATGTGTGAGCGCATGGTGCGGTTCTGATTGTCCTAATTGATGGTAAACCAGTTCACTCTTTTCACGGGCCATCATAAATGTAGTTACCCGAGTGAGATCTGTCTGAAATGCCAGCACCTGCATGTCAAACATGAGTTTTACATGTTCGTCGTAAGATGGAATTCCAACAGGCCGTTCCATTTCAGGTAAGTCCTGGGATTTACTCTGTTCAGCCATCTGAATCCGTCGCTCAATATCGCGTATAGCTTCCAGGTATTGATCCAGTTTATTGCGGTCTCCTGGTCCTAAATCTCTGGACAGCCGATCCACATCCCGAATCACAGAGTCCAATAGGCTCCGATTTTCTTTGATTCTGGTAAGCCTTTCTTTAGGAGATGTACTTTCACCATCACCAAACAATCTTTCAAAGACCGCCCGGGGGTGGTGTTCAATTGGTAACGGAGTGGTGGGTGTGCGCCATGCAATTGTATTAACATAGGCAGCGGAATAGCCGGAAATAGCACCAACCAACTCTGCTGCATTCTCTGTGCCTAACTCCAGAGATGTCAGCTGAGTATGTTTCCCTAATTCCTGAGCGGCAATTTGATCCACAGAATAACCAGCCATTACATCATGGTCAGATTTTTTTGGATCAATGCCAGTCAGCCACATCGCAGATGCACGTGGGTGACCTCCACCCATACCATCAATAGTCGGCCCACCATCGAGTCCACTTAACACCAGGAACTGATCTTTAAAGTCCGCAAGTTCCTTTAAAACAGGCGTCAGTTCAAAATCAGCACCACTGGTTGCCGGCGTCCAGCTATCCATCATAATTCCATTGGGGACGTAGACATATGACAGTCGGGTAACCGGGTTTGCTGCCCTTGCAAGGGCAGGAATCATTCCATCTAGTAAAGGTAGCGCCAGGCTTGCCCCCAACCCCCGCAGAACTGCTCGGCGGGAAAGTGCCTTTTTAAATATCATCATAATTCTGCTGACCTCCTCATTTGAAAGGGTATAGTACTAACGATGCCATGAATAATTGTAGACCATCGGTAATCGTCATCTCGAGCATCCCGTAAAATATTCCGAATCGCAGCAGCATCGTAATATTCAAGTCCCCTGCCGAGGGCATAAGTCAGGAGTTTTATGGTAACTGTATTAACCAGCTGCTCAGGCCGATTTAGTATCGCCCAACGAAGATCGGCAACTCCCTGAATACTAGTGCCATCGGGAAGAACACCCGAAGGGTCAATAGGTAATCCAGCCTCGTTATCTCGCCATTGTCCAATGCCGTCAAAATTTTCCAGTGCAAAACCGATAGGATCCATTAACTTATGACAAGTCGCACAAACTGGACTGGCCTGATGTTGTTCCATTTGTTGACGCATGGTAAGCGCTGCCCCACCTGCACCTTTTTCTTTCAAAGCGGGGACATCGGCGGGTGGTTCCGGGGGTGGTGTCCCAAGCAGATTTTCCAATACCCACTTGCCCCGTAGCACCGTTGAAGTACGGTTTGCAATGGAGGTTACGGTAAGAAAGCTTCCCTGACCGAGTAGCCCATGTCGATTCTCATTTGCCAGCGATACTTTTCGAAATCGGTTTCCATAAATTCCCGGAATGTCATAGTGTTCCGCCAGACGTTGATTGAGGTAAGTGTAGTCAGCCCTGAGCAAATCCAGCACAGATCGATCTTCCTGCAGCATGCTCTCAAAAAAAAGTTCAGTCTCTTGCCTGAAAGCCAGACGCAGGTTTTCGTCAAACTCAGCGAAAACATCCTTTGACGGATTAATGGTCTTGATATTACGAAGATATAGCCACTGTCCAGCAAAATTCTCCACCAGGGCTTTAGAACGGCTATCAACAAGCATGCGTACTACCTGCTGTTTCAATACCTCTGGTTCACTCAATTTACCCGCCTCGGCAATACTGAGTAATTCATCGTCTGGTATGCTGCTCCAAAGAAAAAAAGATAATCTGGAGGCTAGTTCGATATCACTGATCTTGTAATTTGTGTCCGGCTTGATTCCAGGCGGATCACGTTCAATCCGAAACAGAAACTCTGGTGAAATCAGGATCCTGCGTAGGGCCATCTGAATCCCGGATTCAAATCCCCTCTGTTTTGATGCCGACCGATAAAAGCTCATTAATTCATCCAGATCAGATTCTACTACTGGACGCCGGTATGCCGCGCGAGCCAAGCCGGAAAGGATTGTACGAGCACAGGATTCCGCATCATCTTTACCAGAGGGTGTACAGACAAATACTTTCTGACGACTAGCTGTATTTCCGGAACCTACTACCTTATTTGGTCCGGTGATAGTTATATTACTCACACCAATGTCAGATTCGTTTCTCAAATTTTCGGAGGCGAAAAACTCTTGCAAAAAGGTAACACCAATTAGATGCGTCCCTGCTTCAACTGGAATACGTATTTCCAACCCACCATCTGTAGTTCGCTCGTACGCCGCTTGATTAATATCGGGGGGATTTGTGTCAGCGGCTTGAATGCCGTCTGCCATCCCTATGTGTTCACCACCTATTTTAAAAAGCTTCAACCGTGACCCATCCATACGTACATCTATCAAATGAGGTTCGGCAATACCACGAACGTAGAGATACTCCGTACGCTGCAAGCGGATAGTGATGACATATTCACCGCTGAGAGGAAAACGATGAGAAATCGCCATTCCGCCGTGGGAGCCAAATGGCAGGTCCTCGCTTACCCTGTCTTCCTGCCTGAAAAACTCTGATAGTTCATAAGTCTTGGTATCTGCACCTATGGAAGGATCGCCAATTGAAACTCGACTGATATGTCTAGCTGCTGACATATACCTCTCCATGAGTAGAGGTGAGACGGAAAGAATATCGGCAATGTTATCGAACCCTCCTCCTGAATCATCAGCGGGAAGTAGCGATTCTTCATCTATTTGTACGGCGAGTAAATCTCTAATGGAATTGGCGTATTCAGCACGGTTAAGACGGTGAACCGCGCCTCTTCTACCCGCATTCGGGGCCTCCAGAGCAAGAGTGTCCAATTCAGTTTCCAGATAAGCTGCCATTGCGTCCAGAGTTTGTGGTTCAGGTCTGGGCATTCCCGATGGGGGCATCTGCCCGGCTCGAAGCTTGCGAATCACTTTTTCCCAGAGATCGGGAGCCTGATTAATATTTTCTACGTCCAACTCGTCGAGCATTAATCCAGCGGTGCGTAATTGCTTGTTATGGCAAGTCACACAATAACTGTCCAGGACACTACGATATGATGCACCATCGTTATGCTGTTCAAAAGGTAACTGTTGAGCATGAGCAGAAATATATCCGCCAAATAGAACACAAATGACAATTAATTTGCGGTGTAAAGTCACGTCCCCTCCGAAGTGTATTTACCGAATTTACTTACCACTGAGTTTACTACATTACCAAGCAACTTGTGGATGATTATATTAATACACCCACTACTAATAACATTTTAGTTATAGCTATAAATATTAATGAGTTATGAAAGATATAACTACCAAGATTAAGAAAATAACGTATGAGATTCAAAAGTTTATTTATGGCATTAAATACCAAGCATCGTATGTGTGCATATGCTAAATCAGCTAGATACCATGACGATTTCAATATTATAAGTGTTTACATATCCCACGAGTATATGTGCAAATATCCTCACAATAATCACAAAAATCACAAAAATTTCCTTATTCCTCACACCACCTTCAAGTTTGCTCCGGGACAATGATGGTGCTACCTTATCAGTATTATTTTTCTGCCTTGGCACAGATGCCGTTGAGACTTAAATTATGATCCAAAAAATTATTTTTTTAATAATACTCAGTATATGCACTTCTTTGTCAGCACAGATACTTGAGACCGATTCGCGTTCACATGCAAGTAAATTAATACAAACTTACTGTGTCACTTGCCATAACGAAAATTTACGTACAGCCAACCTGCTTTTAGATCAGGCGAATATAATTCGTGTAGATCAACAGCCTGCTGTCTGGGAAAAGGTTGTACGAAGGTTGCGCGCAAGATCCATGCCCCCTCAAGGTATGCCTAGACCCGATCCTGCAGATTACGAATTTCTTATCAAACATCTTGAAAATGATCTCGATAGAACTGCTATCGCTAACCCCAATCCGGGTCGCTCGGTTTCTCATCGTCTTAATCGAGCTGAATACGCCAATGCTGTAAGGGATATCCTGGATCTGGAAATCAACGTGGATAAGTTGCTGCCAACGGATGCGGCATCCGGCCATGGTTTTGATAATATCGCTGATGTACTCACCCTGTCCCCGGTACTAATGGAAAGTTATATATCTGCAGCAAAAACCATAAGTCGATTGGCAATTGGGGACTCGCGTCACCGTCCTGAAGTTGAATTTTACTTTACCCCTGAGAATCTGGAGCAGCAAGAACGCGTGAGCGAAGAGCTCCCGTTAGGTTCGAATGGTGGCATAGCAATTTCCCATTTCTTTCCGCTGGATGGAGAGTACGTCGCCAGGATTCGTCTGAGGCGACTCATAACAGGATTGTATGCAGGAAAGATTATTGGTTTTACTAAACCAAGAGATATGGAAGTTCGGCTAGACGGGAAAAAACTTGAACACTTCACAGTTGGCGGACCACAGGTATCGGACGATGATTTGGTAGTCCGACTTCCAGTCACGGCAGGGAAACATACACTGGGTATTAATTTTCTGAGAGACAAGAGAAAAGCAGAGGGAATAGTTGTTAGATTAGCGGGAACTCAATTTGGTGGTGGTGTGGGTTGGGTAGAGCTGGAAGGCCCTTATAACCCGCTTGGTGCGGGAGAAACTCCCAGTCGACAAAAGATATTTTCCTGTCAACCTAATCGTCTTAACGAAGAACTTACCTGTGCGAAGAAAATTCTTTCTAAGCTGGCACGTTACGCCTATCGTCGACCTGTAACAGATCAGGATATTAACCCTCTTATGACGCTCTACAATTCAGAACGAAAAGTAGGGGAATTTGATAGGGCCATCGGCATGGCACTTCAAGGTATATTAATCAGCCCAAAATTTTTATTCCGGATGGAACATGACCCTGATAATGTCAATCCAGATAGCGCCTACCCAATAAATGATCTTGAACTCGCCTCTCGCCTGTCTTTTTTCATCTGGAGTAGTGTCCCTGACGAACCTTTACTAGACTTGGCCGCACGTGGAAAATTAAGAGATCCTGGGGTGTTAGACCAGCAAGTACTACGTATGCTAAAAGACCCTCGTTCCAGGTCTATGGTAGATAACTTCGCATCTCAATGGCTACATGTACGTAACCTGGATCTCTTGTCTCCGCCCGACCCAACAGTTTTCAAGAAATACAATTACAACTTAAAGAGTGCATTTAAAAAAGAGATTGAATTATTATTTGATTTTGTCATTCATGAAGATCGCAGTGTGATGGATTTTCTGAATGCCGATTATACTTTTCTCAATGAAAGATTAGCCAGACACTATGGGATTTCTGGCGTATATGGAAGTCATTTTCGGCGCGTTTCCCTGACAGACGAAAGTCGTTGGGGATTATTGGGTAAGGGATCTATACTCACTACTACCTCATATGCCACAAGGACATCACCTACGTTGCGAGGCAAATGGATACTGGAAAATATCCTGGGCACACCTCCTCCCCCGCCGCCACCCGACGTACCTTCTCTAAAAGAAACTGCCGAAACAAAAAATCTCTCTATGCGAGATAGAATGGCGATGCACCGAACCAATCCCGTGTGTGCGAGTTGCCACTCTTTAATGGATCCACTCGGTCTGGCGCTGGAAAATTTTGATGCCATCGGGTCATTTAGAAAGGTCAATTCAGATCAAACACCTATTGATGCCTCGGGGACTCTCCCTAATGGCATTGATTTTAACGGTCCGGCACAACTACGAGAGGCCCTGTGGGAGGGTCGAGAGCAGTTTGTGAATACATTTACTGAACGCGTACTGACCTATGCCCTTGGCAGGGGTCTTGAACACTATGATATGCCCGCGGTACGCAAGATCATGCGTGAGTCTGTAAAAAATGATTACCGATGGTCGTCTATCGTAATGCAAGTTGTAGAGAGTCAACCCTTTCAAATGAGGAGGTCAATAGGACCATGATAATATTCAAAAAAAGTATCTCCAGACGCGCACTCTTACGCGGTGTCGGGACAACAATCGCTTTACCTATGTTGGATGCGATGGTACCGGCTTTTGCTGAAGCGGCACCGGGCTTAACGCCCACTCGATCCGGATTTGTCTATTTCCCTAATGGCGCTATTCCCAACAAATGGAAACCCACCAGTGTGGGGAGTAACTTCCAAATGTCGCCTATCTTAGAGCCTCTGGCTCCATTTAAGGATCAAATGTTAGTCCTGAGTGGACTGGATAACCTCGAAGCAAAAGGCAAGGCTGGCGAAGCAGGTGGGGAGCATCCCCGAGCTTCTGCAGCATACCTGACATGTGTTCATCCTTACGTTAAAACGGTAGAGGGCGATTACAACCACAGGGTAGGCGTATCCTTAGATCAGATTTTAGCCAAAAATTCTGGCAAGTATACTCAATTAGCATCTCTGGAGTTGGGCATTGAATCTGATGCGATAGTCGGATCTTGCGATGGTGATAGTTGTTCTTACAACAGCACTATCAGTTGGCGAGACGAAACCACACCCTTACCTATCCAAAACCAGCCACGAGCAGTTTTTGAACGATTGTTTGGCGACAGTGACAGCACCAATCAGGCGGATAGAATGGCCCGTATCCAGGAACGCAAGAGTCTACTGGATTTTGTCGGGGGTGAGGTATCACAACTCATGAAAACCCTAGGTGGGGCTGATCGCGAGAAACTGGACCAGTATCTGGATGCCACGCGTGATGTGGAGCGACGCATAGAGATGGCAGAACAACAATCCTGGCGAGAATTACCAGAGCTTGAGAAACCCGCTGGTATACCGAGTCGATTTGATGATCACGTCAAGTTAATGTTCGACCTAAATGTGCTGGCCTTTCAAACCGACTTGACCCGCGTCAGCACCTTTATGATGGGGCGCGAAATGAGCACCATGGCCTATCCTGAGATCGGCGTACCCGATCCATATCACCCGTTAACGCATCACCAGGGAGATGCTGTGAAAATAGAAAAAGCAGTAAAAATTAATATTTATCATGCAAAAATGTTTTCCTATTTCCTGGAAAAACTTAGGTCCACACCCGATGGTGATGGCACTCTGCTGGATCATAGCTTACTTACGTATGGTGGTGGATTAGGTGATGCCAACATGCATGAACCTAGAGATCTGCCATTAGTAATGGTCAGTGGTAGCGATAAATTCAAGGGCGGGAGACATTTGCAATATCCTAAAGAGACACCTCTGGCAAATCTGTATCTACGTATGCTTGAAATGGCCGATATGCCAACAGAGCAATTTGGGAACAGCTCCGGAAGACTAAATTTATTGACACTATAAATATGCAAAATGGTGGAAACTTGTATCCTGCGCAAGAGAAAAAATTATGAATAAAATTGTAATGACAATGGTGATTTTGTTTACTACCAACACGATAGTGTATGGGGCTGACCTCCGACTTATAGAGGCAGCAAAAGCGAATGATACAGAGTCCGTTCGGCAAATATTGAATGAACGGGTAAATGTTAATGAGCTACAGGCAGATGGTGCAACGGCCCTGCACTGGGCGGTCCACTGGAATAATTTAAATCTCGTTGAAAAGTTAATTCTAGCGCGTGCAGATGTGAATACTGCAGATGAAAACGGCGCGACGCCATTATGGGTAACGGCTGCTAACGGCAACGCTGATATAGCTATGGTATTACTAAAGGCTGGTGCCAATCCGAATGCACATCTGAGCACGGGCGAAACACCGCTGATGACTGCCGCTGAGATAGGCAGTCTCGATGTGGTAAATGCCTTAATCAAGGCCAAGGCAGATACGAACGCCAGGGAGAATCAGGGAGGACAGACCGTATTGATGTGGGCAGTTGCTGAGGGCCATACTGATATTGCCCGGGCACTGATTGAGGATGGAGCCAATATACATGATCGCTCAATTGGTGGATTCACAGCCCTGCACTTTGCCAGTCAAAATAATAATCTTGAATCTGCCCAAATATTAATGTCCATGGATGCTGATGTAAATGAAACATCATTAGACAATAGCTCCCCACTATTACTCGCCGCAGCCGGAGGTCACGATGCAGTGACGCAATATTTGCTGGAACTCGGCGCAGATCCGGGTGCCAGGGATTACAAAGGCTACACAGCACTACATTACGCGGCTATGCAACGGAAGATGTTGGGGTCGGTACGCGGCCTACTAGCAAAGGGTGGAGATCCGAATGCCCGGGTTGCAAATGTAGGTGCAGACCATGAGTTACATCCCGTTCCCGACTTACCATTCTTAAAGTCTCCCACGCGTATCGTCCCGGCGGGCACCAAGGGCGGCACAATTCCAGCTGGCGCAACCCCGATGTATTTGGCAGCACAATCACGAAACCCGGCTGCAATGCGATTGCTCGCTGAAAATGGCGCAGATATTGAACTTAGTAGTAACGAGTCTGTTTATTTTCTGGGAGGAAGTGGTCGTAGAATTAATTATATAGCAGGGACAACTCCGTTGATGGCCGCGGCAGGAATGGACAGGGTAATAACAAACTGGGTTGAGTATCCCGAAGAATTAGAAATGCAAGCCCTGGAGGCAGTTAAAGTAGCGATTGAGTTGGGTGCGGATGTTAATGCTACCAACGAATATGGTTTGGCTGCATTACACGGTGCCTCATTCATAAACGCAGATCCTATAATAGAATTTCTTATTAAAAATGGGGCGAATATTGATGCCAAAGACCGATTTGGTCAGACCGCTCTGAGCATCACCAATCATATAGTCGTTGTCGGCCTGGGAGACTATTTTGATGTGCGCCCGCGTCGTTCCAGCCCTAGCACAACCGCTCTGTTAATGA
>JBNMOP010000083.1:0-12599 GCA_051275005.1 Gammaproteobacteria bacterium
ATGAGGTGAATACTGCATGGGAGAAATTAACGCTATGTGCACAAAATCAACTATGCATGAATTAATTTTTCGTGGGGATCGCTCAGGTGCTTGTGCCCTTGGGTGCTTGTGCCCTTGGACAAAAGCCAGTATCCAGCAGAATAATATTTGATTAGGGCGGTCATTTAGTGATTGGATGCTGGATCAAGTCCAGCATGACGCCCTTTTAGGTACAGTCAACTTCTTACCGTGTCATTACCCAATACCTCTTGTTAACCCTATCTATTATTTTTTAATTCAAGTATTGCAATGCAAAAAAGTTAATTATCATCTTTCACACCTCACACCTCACACCTCACACCTCACACCTCACAACTTTTATTATTTCCCTAAATATTCATTCGTTCCATCCTGAATACTATTTGCCCACTTAACCCAAAAGGTTCCCGGGTCTGCGGCATAGTCCTTATCGTAATCGCCTGGCATGGTAATACCGGGCAGTTCCGGCACCCAGTCACGACGCAATAGCTCATCGGGATTACCGTAACGTGATGACAGGGCACGTACCTCCGGATCGTAATAGGTCTGGATGATGCCGTGCTCGATCAGGGTTAGCCAGTTGCCGGTGTCACGCAGCCGTACCTGAAATGTGGGTAGCAAGGTATGGTGATGCATACCATGCCCTACCGGTAACTGGTTATCCTCGGCAAATTTCAGGGACACCGGGGACATCATCGTATTACCCGGCTCTGGGCCGTTCTGGATTTCGGTGCCGAAGGACCAGTGGATTACCCCGCCGGCGTTTCGTTCCGACAAATTCTGTCCGGTGAGAATTTCTGCGGGGTGTTTGAAGTATTTTGGATTGGTACCGGTGCCCGCCTCGTACAGCCACCAGAATCCAGGCTTCTTCTGATAGGGCCACAGTGCATCATTGATGTTCGGGTATTTGAGAGAGACCCGCATGCCGTCACCATATAGCCCACCACCCACCACCTTGTCGATATAGCCAGCCTTCAGATGAATCTCAATGCGGGCATGATTGGTGGCATGGCTGTTAGTGGAGGCCACAATACCATGGGTATTGGTTTGTACTGGTTCTATCCAGTCATTACCAATGGCCGGGTAATTGATCCGGGAGTAAGGATAACGACCACTGGACTGGCTCGGCAGCATATATAAATGTCCCTGCTGATACGACCCCTCTGCCCAGGTCCTGGCATCATTGGGTGATACATCTCCCCACAGTACGGTGCCTTCCGGATCCGATATTTCATAACGATCCACAAAACCCAGCGGATCAATGATCTTGCCTTCAAGCATACGCCATACATCGGCGGGTACATTTGGGACCTTGCTCATAAGGTCATAATGATTCATGTAGGTGTAGTTACCGATAAATTTTTTGCCCTGATGCTTCAAGGTGGATCGTGTGTTGGTGCGGCCACCGGTACGGAAGAAGACCTTATTGACCTCCGGGTGTTCATCAAGGTAGGCAACAACGGCATCGGAAACAGATCGTTCGTAACGTTGAGCAAGTTGCTTCAATTTTTCATTCGGGTAATCCACTTCTGGCCAGGCGGCATGGTAATAGACCGGGTCATTTTGCTTGACCCATTCCTTGTAGACATTGAAATCCGGCCAGGCACCGAGAAACTCAAAAAAATAGGCGGATTCCTGCTGACCATCACCGGCCTTGAAGAGGTTTTTGGCGTCGGTAAGGGTCTGCATGTCCTCCTTGGTAACACCTACCAGTTCATTTTCATAAATGATCCGCGCTTCCACTTTGCGTGTGGCATAGGCCTTGATCATTGCTTGCTGGATCAGAGGTTCTGCATCGTAAGGCACCACTATAAGGACGATGTCACCGGGGTCAGCCAGACCCAAAGGTGTACGTCCGCCTTTTTGTGCCACAGCTGCCAGTGACTGCGGCATCATTTCCTCTTCCGAGCTCGGTTTCTTCAGGTAATCCGGGAAACGTGGAGTCGGGTACGGAGACTGTGGCCCTGGACCGATGAGACCGATTTCCTTGCGTAACTTATCGATATCAGCAGGATCCCAGGGTGCGTAGATCTTGTTACTTTCCGTAGCAAGACGTTTGTATTCCGCCATGCTCGGTTCCTGAGCAAGACTCAGGTTAGTTACAAGTACGACAGTGATCAAAAATAGCGTAAATTGAAAATATCTTCTCATTACTTCCCCCATTATTACATCGTCTTACTGGTGTAAAAATCGTCATACCGACGATTGTGCCCCTTGGGTGCTTGTGCCCCTTGGGTGCTTGTGCCCTTGGTAGATTCTAGTATCTAATTAAAATTTTTACTACATCGTCATTCTCGCAAAAACGGGAATCCAAGCACCTGTAGAATACCTTATTTACGCAGATAAAATTCAGCTTATCGTAAGACACCGTAAGAAAAAATCTCAGAGTAAAGCGATTAATAACATTAGATACTTTGTAAAATAGAATGGGCTAATTTATAACAATAAATATACGGAGTTAAATATTATAGCCACCTTAATAACCCTGGCGTCTGTAGCATTTATACCCTTGGTACAAGTGCCCTCATGTTCAACTGGATAGAATATCGGAATTCGAATAAATAGTTTGGTTTTAAACAATTATTTTTCTTATAACGAAAAAGGGCGTCCGTTGCCGATTTTGCCAAATTGAGCATAATGATGCTCAAATGATTCACGCATCAAGAATACATGTGTGTCTGCTTTCGGACTGTCGTCTCAACCAGTCGATGCAATATATGCACTAGTATTGTTTATCTATAAAAAACTATAAAAACAGAATCTCGTATTAGAAGGCTCAGTTGAAAGGGCCTATTGGGGAGGGAGAGGGGGAGGGCTGGACTTGGTATTCATGCTGCCTTCCTAGAGACTATGTCCGTTTCGACATAGTTGTTTTCATTCCTATCTCGGTGGCGTGATTTTTTCTCAAGCTAAGAATATTATTTGTATAAATTTTATCGAGATGATTAAAGTTAGGTACATCCTTGGATTTCTCAATTAATTGTTCCCGATATTTCAAGTATGAACTATTTTTCATCAGACTCTCCTAATTAAGTCATTAAAATTTTAATATAATTTATATATCTTGAAAATTAATTCACATGCTGGAGTTAAAATTTTCATCTTTAATAAACTATTTGGTCAAACCTATTTCATGTTTTAGGTATATGGCTCCTATAACATGGCCTCTGTTTTTAATGAGTCTCTCAATTTATTCTAAAAATCCCCAATTCTTCTTTGCGAGGTACAGTCCATGACACTTTGTTGACGAACGTTACAAGCACCTATAATCAAGCAAAATTTATGCCATATGAAAAATAATAAAAAATTACTGAAAATCTGCGGGTTTTTGGAAAATTCTGGTAATCGATATTCATCTCAAAGAGAATATTTGTCGTTTTTTACTTGAATTAGTATTTTTATTCTCAAAAAATATTGGAGACATGGTTAACTGAGTAATTAATTGTGCGATATTGGCACGAAGCGGATTAAGTTCTGAAAATTAGCTATCTATATAGGTTAAGGTTTCCTCCCGACGCATAGTAGACATTATTGTTATTGAAAAAAAGGAAGAGCATCTGCGGAGGACATTTTTATTTATCTCAGCATATAATAAGATAGTCTCTGACGTTACTTTATCTATATAGTTAATGTAAAAAGTAAAATTAATATATGAAAAATTTCTGTATTACCTTGATAGGTATAATAATTTATACATTGTCGACCCAACTTGCTTATGCTCATGGGATGTCTGAAGCTGAAATTCAGGCAATTATCGAAGGAGGTAATCTGAGTTATATCAAGATCGGTGCAACGCATATGTTGACAGGTTTTGATCACCTGTTGTTCGTGTTTGGGATTATATTCTTTCTACGTACCTACCTCGACATTATAAAATATGTCACCGCGTTTACACTCGGCCACAGTGCGACTCTGATTATCGCTACACTTATTTCTATTCAACTTAACTACTTTATCATTGATGCAGTAATTGGTTTGAGTGTAAGTTATATTGCATTCGCAAATATTGACGGCTTCCGTAAGTATCTCAATATTAACCCGCCGAATATGATGGTTATGATAGTTAGTTTAGGGTTGATCCATGGCCTGGGTCTGTCTACACGATTACAGGAGTTGCCGTTAAGTGAAGATGGTTTATTGCTTAATATTATTTCGTTTAATGTTGGAATTGAACTGGGGCAAATTTTTGCTCTTGTTCTTATGTTGCTGGTGATGGTTGTCTGGAGAAAAAGCAAGTCTTTTGCTTCTCTGAGTATCGCAAGTAATTATCTGCTGATTATCGCTGGAGGATTTCTTTTTTTAATGCAAATGCATGGCTATGCACATGTGAGCAATCCGAATGAATTTGCAGTTGCTCCAACTAATATTCCAGAAATATTGGAAGAAAATGTAACGTTACCTTCGAATGACAATGTTGTGCAGGAAGCAGAGCAGCGGGAAGATTTAATTACAATTACAGTGCCAGCACGTGGTTCCATTGAGTACAAATTTTATCTTAAGGAAGGAGCTTATTTTGAGTATGCCTGGGATACCAATGGAGTATCAATATTCTATGATTTTCATGGAGAACCTGATGGTGATACAACAGGGTATTTTGAAAGCTTTGAAAAGAATATGACAAGTCAGGCATCTGGCTCATTAACGGCACCCTTTGAGGGGATTCATGGTTGGTACTGGAAGAATGGGACCGCATTGCCAGTAAACGTAGTATTAATGGCCAAGGGTGAATATCAACTTCTTAATATAAATTAGTTAAGAGAAAAAGTAATAGATTTATTATTAGAAGTTGAGTCTAAATGTCGGGTTCTGGCACAGACTGTGTGAAAACGTCTTTGATATAGACAACATGTTCTATCATCATCGCAGGAAGCCTGACAAAGCCGTAAAGCGATGGTAATCGAGTAAATAATTCAGATCACTTTATCGATTGGCTTATATTATTTTTATTGAAGAGAGTCTCAGTCGGTCTAAAAAACGGGATTTATTGAGGACGATAAAGGCCTCTACGCCCTTATCGCCTGCATTAATGGCTCGACGCCAGGATATTCATTACCCGCTTAAGATTGTATGCCAGGACGTGTAAATTCATTTCGGTACTCACGTTTTCCAATCCCTTTGTCAGGAAGTGTGTCGCACCCATCCAGGATTTTATCGTGCCGAATGGGTGCCCCACAGTCTGTTTCCTGATGAGCATTATTTCTGGGTTAGCATCCAGTCTTGCCTGCATTGCTTCCATCTCCTCTTCATGTATCCAGCGTTTCATTCTTCTGGTTTCCCGTTTTGATGTCGTGCATTGAGAACGAATGCCGCAGGCCGTACAGGCTTTGGAATTAAAATACATTTTGAGCGTCAAGCCGTCTTCAACCGTGTTACATCGATACTGCAACTCGCTCCTGGCAGGGCAGATATAAACATCTTTGTCTTTGTCATAGTTAAATAATGAGCGATTAAATATCCCTTTTTTTTCCGCACCGGAGGTATCCCCTTTGGGCACCAACGCCGTCATGCCTTCATCCTGCGTATCTTTTATATCCTGGCGAGAGCAGTAACCTTTGTCAGCAATGACCGTTGTGTCCTCTGTGCCCAATGCGACGTTTACCTGTTTCGCCACTTTACAGAGCTGGCCTCGGTCAGGTGTGTTCGTCACCTCATGCGCCACGATAAGATGGTGGCGGGTGTCCACTGCACTTTGAACGTTATAACAAACGACGCGAGTCATGCCCTGGGTTTTCATTAGTCTTGAATCCGGATCGACAGTGGATACTTGCTTGTCAGGATGACGGTTGACAGCTTCCTCCATGTCTTTTAGTTCGACCAGTCTCTGCTTTAACCAGTTGATTTTTTCATTGATTGATGTAGCGGGTTCCTCTGCCCTTTCATCTTCGTCCGATTTATCGAGTTGCGACAGGTATTCGTCAATATGCTTTTCCACGCGAGCAATGTGAAACTGTAATTTCTTCGACGTAAAATTGTTTTCCTTGCTATTCACCGCCTTGAATTTACTCCCATCTATGGCGACCATTGCATCTGTAAATAGATTGAGTCTTCGGCACATCTCAACAAAGGTGCGACACGTATTTTTTATACCCTGGCCATTGTCCTTTCTGAAATCAGCGATAGTTTTAAAGTCTGGTGTAAGCCGTTCGAGTAACCACATCACTTCAACATTACGCTGGGCTTCACGCTCCAGTCTGCGTGAGGATTGAAGCCGATTCAGGTAGCCATAGACGTAAAGTTTGAGTAGCGTCGCTGGGTCGTAGCCGGGTCTGCCGGTGACTTCCGGGATGGTTCGCTTAAAACCAAGTTTGACTACATCTAATGCATCAACAAAGGCATCGATGACGCGTGCTGGATCCTCTTCGCAAACAAACTCATCAAGCGTCTCTGGAAAAAGGGTAACTTGCGATCTGCCGTGACCTCGAATGTGATGTGACATATCAGCGAACCTGTTTTTATTAGCTTACTGATAAGTATAGTAAAGATACGACCAAACAAGTCAGCTTCCTCAGACCGTTTGATCATATCAATCCGTCTGTTATTCCAAAAAATAATCAGACATTTTCACACAGTCTGGGGACTGAGCCGAAGTAATCTCGAAATATATCTATATCCTGGATGTTTGGTCAGCTTCCAGTCCTAAGCAGAAATAAGTCTCAACTTAGTATAATCGAAAGTGTCAACAACGCGCCTTTCTGTCTTAGGAATATGCTATATCGATATAGATTTAAATAATTTAAAGGAGTTAATAGGTATTGTTAGTTAACTTGATAGCATCAATAAAGGCAGTGTATAAGCAGCTAGAAATCCAACAACCCACATCCCCACAGAAATCCATATAAATCTTTTGTTCCAGGTATCAGCACGCAAACAGGCTTCGGCCAATTCCGGTTCAGTAGGACAAATTCGGCCTGAGCGATAAACAGCATATACCGACAGCCCAATGAGCAATCCTGATATCATAAACATCCATATTTTGTATTGGCTCAAGCTAATTATCCAGGGAGCGGAAGATGCCATTGTGGCAACTGTCGCACCCAAACCAAGTGATACCAATGTAATAGGAATAGCACAACACAAAAGTGTACCGGAGGTTGTAAATAGGAGCATCCAACTCCATGTGCGAGGTTTATCCATTAATACACCACGCCTATGCTAAAACTTAGATAGTCTCCTTTCCATGCAACATCATTGTCCCGAGCAACAAATTTATATTCCGCACGTAGAACAATATTTCGCTTGAAATAAACCAGTACGGGGCCGGTTAATACTCGCTGCCCGGAGTCCGAATCAAGTGCTGAAACATCCCACAACGTAAACCAGGAAGAACCCCTTCCATTGGCATGCACCAAGCCTACATTAATATCCAAACCTGTCTTATCACCCAGAGTATATAG
This sequence comes from Gammaproteobacteria bacterium, assembly GCA_051275005.1. GTDB lineage: Bacteria > Pseudomonadota > Gammaproteobacteria > Eutrophobiales > Eutrophobiaceae > Eutrophobius. The sequence continues at coordinate 7,413 of JBNMOP010000083.1, forward strand.
ATCATAGAGCTGGTAAACATTAACCGTTTCTGAACTATAGCTGAGGCTCAAGCCAGGGTCCCAATCGTTTCCACCACCTGTGGGTACACGTACGGAAGGTGTGAGACTCCAATTAGATGTAAACCCCTTATTGTTTGTGTACTGCTTAAACGGTACGGCGAAGATTGCATCACCAATTTTCTCATCTTCGTATGGTAGTTTTAAAGTCATGCGAACAGAAGGCTTAAAGGTATAGACACCTTCAATCCATGTAGTAGTTTTTGAATTGGCGAGTTCTATTCGGGTTTGTACGCCGTAACCATTATTCCAACGCGGCGCCATATCCATAATAGGTTGGTGGGCAACCACATTGTTACCTATACCCATGGCCAGCAATGCAAACAAAAATCGTTTCATTACTCAATCTCCACTTTCTCGCCAGACGCGCTTAATGCCCAAATCTGTACTGGCTTGTAACCACCAGATTCAATGGCATTAAACAATACTTGTTTATCCAAATCAGCATCGTTTCGTACAGCTACAAATACCATTTGATTTTCAATATCTACCTTAACGCCATTGTCATATTGTGAGGAATCAATAAATTGTAGTTTGCGTATATTTTTAGCGACACCATACGAACATAATTCACAAACAATACCATGAACATTCACAACATAGTTTTGGGCAAGTACTGGTGTAGTGAGCAGTACATAAAGCAGCGATATCGTAGTATATTTTTTAAACATGTTTTCACCTTCCTGTTAAGTATTAAAGTTACGCCATATTGGCGTGGAAACTTAAGAAAGGTGAGTAATCGGAGGCCTATATGGAGGGTTAATCGTACTGGTTATAAAGAATGTTGTGTTACTGAAAATCCACTTATCTGCATTATTTATACTGGGTGTTACCAGCTTTGGGAACAGTAACACTCCGAAAGAAGACGTGAAGCATTTTCCATTGTCTAAACAAGTATCGCCATCAGAATCATTACAAGGCATATCGACTTCCGAATGTGTAAAATCCATGTGATCGCAGCACTGGCTGTTATCAATGGTGGTAGCCATAGTATTAGCAACTAGTAATAAATTTAGAAATATGAACACATGTAAGGATGGACGAATCATGAAGACATTTGACACCAAAAAAGAGCAAAGTTCCACTAAAATCCGGAAATTTTAGTTTTTCGCTCGTATACCGATCCACGATCACTATCCGCTTCTGGCGATAATTTCACACTATGAAATGGAGATCAGTATTACCAGGTTAATATCTTATTGAGGTGAGAGCGATAACGGGAAAGATATGAGAGCCCTCTCCTGAGGGCTTTTTGATAGGGATTAATCCATGTTGCTTTAATCTATAATCGTTTACTTTGATTCTTTATCTCCCTGATCCCTAATCTCACCTAGTATTATAATAACTTTAGAAAAGCCAAACAATATAATGATGCCAAGGGTGCTGGTGAAGAAAGCACCCAAACAGAATGCGCGATAAATGTCACTCTCTATTACAAATGTTCCTATTAGAAATGCTATGGACAAAAGTATTCCCAGGAGCCCCATAAACTGTACGGACTTTACGATATTTGGAACTGATGCTTTCATTTATTTCTCCATTAAATAATTAAATATGTAGTCAATTCTGGATGATTTCATTAGGAATAATACCTACATCTTATCTATATTAACAACTGAAAAGTTATATTGCTTTAAATTAATTTTGACCGATTTTCACGCTGAAAGTCAGCATGTTTATATAAGTCGACTATCATAAACTTTTATACAACCTTCGTAAGGAACAAAGGAGATAACCATGCTTGAGTTTACATACTAAACGAATGCAGCAGATAGAAGGCCGCTGAATATGGTTGCCGTTTTGAAAAAGGACTTTGACGGCCAGAATAAAAACTGGAAAGTTATGTATACGACTATTGATCGTGTCAATCAAAAATGGGTTTTACAATTAATAATCCTTAATATTGTAATTACTAAACTTTTACATATTCGAAAATGGAGATTATATGCTATAAGTTGAGAGATATGCTTACCATGGTTATTGCAAGCCGTGGGTGTAGAAAATGCCCAGTTAGGCATGATAACGCCCACAGAAATGAGGCGTATTTATGTCCGCAGTTGGCACGGTGCAAACTAAATTTTGAAAAATAGCTATCTACCTTATATAAGATAAGCTGTGATCCAAAGTAGACATTGAGGGGGCACGTCTGCGTGGTAGGAGTGAAGGGAGAATACACCCCAACACATTGACGGTAATGTTAATAAAATTCAGCAGTTACTTTACGAGATACACATCACAGAGTCCAAAGGATGAATTTTACTGCTTTACACGATAGCTGGAGTACACTGTATCAAAACGGGCTAAGACAGAATTGACTAGCAATATCCCTATAGAGCATTCTTTTTGTTGGATTGATTGGAGATAAACTGATGATAAAATCCATACTAATACTAGCGTTACTACTGAGTCTCATGCTGTCTACAGCATACGGCCAAGATTTTGAAGCGACAAAACAAAAAGCTGAAAATGGTGATGTTATCGCCCAAGTTAAATTGGGTCTCATGTACAACACTGGAGAGGGCGTTACTAGAAATGATTCCGCAGCGGTCAAGTGGTACACAATTGCGGCAAAACAAGGTAATGCCCAAGGCCAAAATAATCTGGGTAACATGTACCGCGAAGGAGAGGGTGTTCCTAAAAATGATGCTGAAGCGTCCAAGTGGTACACACTTTCTGCAGAACAAGGTCATCCCAGCGCCCAAAATCATCTGGGTTTCAATTATTACATCGGTGCGGGTGTTCCTAAAAATGATGCCGAAGCGGTCAAGTGGTACAAACTAGCGGTTGTACAAGGTCATGCCCATTCTCAATTTAATTTGGGTGACATGTACGCTAATGGAGAGGGCGTTCCTGAGAATGCAGTCATTGCTTATGTATGGTATTCACTTGCAGCCACCAATGGATTTAATGCTGCGAATGAAAGCAGAGATTTGATTAAAACAGAACTATCACAAGCGCAGCTTGCCAAGGCTCAGGAGATAGCAACACGATGTTTTGAATCACAGTATAAGGACTGTAACTAACCAAGCCTTATCCTGAAAGGCGGCAGCCGGAACTAACAGCGATTAGTTTTGTATATCTGTATGTACGCCTAAAGGGCTCCAAATTGACGTGCACACCTGCTTATCATGGTCAGGGAGCCTCAAGATCACTTATTGATCGTCGGCTTTTGGCACCAAGCAGTTATTATTTGCGTTAATATAAAATACTGAAAGTAAAAAATTTTTGATTGTTAAATAAGGTTTCTTAAAAAGCTTTCATTATCTTGTCCATCTGGCAGGGTCGGCAAAACCTGTACGAAGGTAGAACAATTTTAGTCTCTGAGTCACATAATTCCATTATAGTTTGGAGAAAACTCTGTGGAAGTCTTAAAAATATTTAGTCTTTTTGTCATCACTGCAATAGCTGAAATTGTAGCCTGCTATTTACCCTATCTCTGGCTCAAAAAAGGTGGAGAGTTCTGGTTACTGATACCTGCAATATTCAGCATGACTTTGTTTGTATGGTTGCTGACGTTGCACCCTCAAGCAGCGGGACGAGTATATGCAGCATATGGTGGCGTTTATATTAGCACTGCAATCATGTGGTTATGGGCGATAGATAATATACGCCCGTCAATCACAGATTTGATTGGAGTCGGCGTCTGCTTATTTGGTGTGACCATCATTGTTTTTGGGCAACGTCTAGTCTAATTACGTTATCTTTATATCTATTTTCGGAACAGCGCAGAAATGTTATATGTTCATTGTTAAATATACTCTAGAGTATAAATATCAGACCAACGAGCAAAAAAAACCGATGCCTGGAAAATAAATTCAATTGCATAACTAATTGAATAAACTATAATAATTTTACCAATGCGCCTGTAGCTCAACTGGATAGAGTATCGGGCTTCGAACCCGAGGGTTGCAGGTTCGAGTCCTGCCAGGCGCGCCAATTCAATAATATCGTGCTGTATTCCAACTAATCAACGCTATTACTTGTGGGCACGCCAATAGTCTGGGCGGCGATGCATGTGTGCTATTGCAAGTATTAAAATTTCGGTACCTGTGGCTTCATAGATAATTCCATACGGAAACCGTAGCGTCCTACAACGACGTATATTCCCGCTTAATGGAGTCCATGCGTTCGGGTATTGTTTGATTCTTTCTACGGATTTAAAAACCTCATCACGGAATTGCTTTCCGAGTCCAACTGTCTGGTCTTCGTAATATGCAACCGCTCCCCGTAATTCTGTGCGGGCTGGACGGAGAAATCTGACGTTCAAGTCCGACCAAGTTCAGCGAATATTTCGTTAGCAGGGAATGATTCTATTTCTCCTCGACGATATGCCGCCAAACGATCCTCTGCTTCTTTTGCCCATAGCTTATCGAGTTCAAAATCGGGTTTATCCATACTGGATAACAATTCCTCGATCAACGAGGCACGTTCTATCGAGGGCAGATTCATAGCGTCATGGAATATTTTTTTTGCTGCTTCTGTCATTGCGGTTACCTTCATGTGGAGACTATGGCAGATTATAGTAAATCTTTCTCATGAATCCTAACTGTTAATGCAGATCTATAAATGGCTGTATATTCAGAGAAAATACGCATTTTGTAACGTAGCCATTTCGTAACTTATCGTGACTTATTCATACTAGTCTAGATTATGTTGTGGCTACGTTCAGGATTTGCGAGCGTTGCAAGGTGTTGATTTATAAAGCACCTGGATTCTCAGGGGGTATCTTCGAACCCGAGGGTTGCAGGTTCGAGTCCTGCCAGGCGCGCCATTTAATTCAACAACTTACAACTTACAACTTACAACTTACTACTTTTTTGTCTGATCCATCACGTAGCAGAATCGTAGATATTTTCTCCGCGTACTTGGTTAGAAATCTGCTTAATATAATGTCCTTAAATGGATTCCTTGCCGCTTCTGGCAGATACTGTTGAAAAACTCTTTTGTGTAGGATGGTTGAATAAGCATTATCCGTTTAAGCGATTTAAACTTTGAAGAGGTGGAGAATAATTGAAATCACAATGAAGATCCTCTAGTGCGGCTATGCATGATATTTGTATCGTGCTTTCCATGTAATTGGCTCTTGACTGAAATTTAGCCTCTTCAGATTTCTGAGTTTTTCAACACTAT
>JBNMOP010000084.1:0-12463 GCA_051275005.1 Gammaproteobacteria bacterium
TATTACGATAGAACATTATCCCAGTACCCGTCCGTTATCCCAAGGACACAGGCGTCAGCATGACAAAATACTCACTACGTCATTCCGGAAAATGCAAAGCATTTGTCCGGAATCCAGTGAAATAAAGACCGCCACTTGGGCAGACATATAAGACTGGATACTGTCAGTCGCCAGTATGACGATATCTTCACGGATATGAGTAGATTATAGAGACGAGTAACAAGACAAAAAAAAGGCCCTGTCTCCAGGGCCTTTGATTATTTGTGGTCTACCCGTAAATCGGGTGAATCAACCGAAATGATTATCTCCACTTATAGGTTAGGTTGGCACCGTAGCTGGCCCAGTTTCTGGGGCTGGCATTGATGGGTTTAATGATTCTTGCTTCAGGTGAATCATTTTCAGGGAAATATCTCAGACCTTCACTAAAGGCATTGCGGAGATAGAAATTTAAGCTCCAGCTATCGTCCATACTACCGATACCCACATTGGCATTGGCCACTAGCCGGGTGCCGTACTTAATGATTTCATTGAAGTCCTCAACATTGACGATATAACCTGCGCTGTATGTCATCCTAGTTGCGAATGTTGTCTTTAAGTTATCGGTAAGGGGATAAAAATAATCCGCATCGAAGACAAACTTCCAGTCAGGGGTACGTGGTGCATCGAAACCGGTACGGTCAATAGTTCCTTCAAAGTCACGAGTGCCGAACTCGGCTACAGACTCTGCTCGACTAATACACGGTCCGGTATCCGCTTCAGCGAATTCGGTGTCATTACATCCAGCACCCTCAAAGGAGAGCATCTTGCCTCTCATAATAGCGCCGGCGAGACCCATAGTCAGTCGATCTGTTGCTGCCCAACGAGCATCAAACTCGATACCTCGGGTGCGTTGTTTACCGGCATTGGTTGAGATGCTACCACCACCTAGATCTCCCGGTGTATTGGTGGCGATCTGCAGGTCGTTTATTACTATGTTAAATAGTGTGATGTTAAAATTAGCGGCACCATCAAGAAGAGTTCCCTTCGCACCAATTTCGTAGTTGGTCGCTGTTTCTGGGTCCAGTAGAAAAGCCTCCTGATTGTCGGGTAAACCGGCAGTGGAAACGTCAGCGCCGCCTCCTTTAGTGGCCTTGGCCCATTTGGCGTAAAGCGAGAGATTATCGCTAGGACGATAACGCAGGGTAATCTGCGGGTCAAAGCTATCATCCTGGTAGTCACGAAAGTAGATTTCGTTACTATTGTCTCGGCGGATACCCCATAGCTGTGGACCTAAGTCGACAGGAGATATGGTATCCCAGGCATCAGGCACCGTACGGCTCTGCCATTCATGGGTATAAAATCCTATGCCGTAGCCACCGCACTGCGCATTTCCTGTTGCACAATCAATAATTCCGTCAAATGGATAGAGTAAGTCATCATCGTCATGCCGGGTTCCCCAGGCTACACCGTCACCGATGGCATCGACTACAGGAAGTCCAGTATCTTCATCGATTCCCGTGTAAACAACACCGTCAGGGTCAACATCATAAATCCAGGTGGCACCGAAGCCCTGAATATGGGACTGCTTACTAATATCGGTATACCGTGCACCCACGTCTAATGAGGCTTTATCCTCCAGGAAATTAAAAGTCACTGCAGCAAAGGCACTCTTCCATTCTGTATCCTGCCAGGCGTGTTGTGTACGCGAAGGACGTCGGATGTTGGCACGAGTAGTGATGGTTTGATATCTGGGGTCACCCAGGTTTCCAAGGTCTAGATCTTCTGTTTGATAAAAGAAACCCGCTTCCCATTCAATCTGTCCACCTCGTGGTGAGAGGAACCGAATCTCTTCGCTCATCATGTCGAAGATCTGTCCTCGGTGTTGAAGGTTGGTGACGATGGTGGTGCTTGAGTTGTCAAAATGGGTGGTCCGTTGGTGGTCAATATAGGCTGTATTAGATGAAACGGTAATACCGTTGGCGAATTCATAATCCAGTCCTAGTCTGTAGTTATAATCATCGCTGTCATCGTGGGCCTCGTTATCAGCCATCAAGGTTTTACCCACGGTGGTAATATCAACGATACCACCACGTGTATCCTCCTGGTCGATACCCTGTACCGGTTTGAAAAATGGCTCAGATCCCTCGCGGATACCAGAATTTCTGTCAAATCCATCGGCACAATTTCTTGAAACTGGCGAGATAGTTGCAACGTCATCAAAGATAGTTGCCCCTGGGATAAGTACGGCCCGCTCTGTTTGTCGGAATTCTCCAATGGCGGTACGACAGATTGCATGACCATCACCACCTTTGCGACGTTGGGACCATTCTGTTTTTAATGTGGCCTGAAAGTTTTCCGTTGGGGTCCATTGTAGCGTCATCCGAGCTGCGGATTCCTTACCCTGGGGGAACTTGGCCCCGGTAACAACATCGGTAATGAAACCATTATCGAGACGGTCATGTTGGCCAGCTACACGAATACCCCAGGTATCACTTATCGGGCCACCGACACCACCCTCGACACTTTTACGTCCCCAGTTACCAACTTCAGCGGTAAGGTCGCCTTCCCAATCTGCAGTGGGTTTTTTTGTGATCAGGTTAAATGCCCCTGCAGTGGCGTTTTGGCCAAAGGCGATAGGCTGTGGACCACGCAGGACTTCGACACGTTCCAGATCCATAAAGGCACCCTGAACCATGGAGGTGCGTGCAAAGTGGACACCATCATTAAAGATTGGTGTTGCCGCCTCTAAACCAAGATTATTACCGGTGGTACCCATGCCGCGGATAGAGACATCCTGATCCTGCGTACGGATATCGATCTCGACACTGGGTGAAAAGTTAGAAAGGTCTTCTATGGCTCGGAATCCTTCTTTATTGAGCATGTCACCGGAATAGGCCTCAAGTGAAATCGGAACTTCTTGAATAGACTGTTCACGCCGTTGGGCGGTAACGACAATCTCTTCCAGCTGTTGTGCCTGGAGGGAGATCGGAAAAATTATAGCGGGTGAGGCCATAATCATTAGAATTTTTGAAATTGATAGATGTTTAAATATTGAATTTGATGTCATTACTGTGTCCCTCAAGGATAAGTTTAAAGACGGTATTATTATTGTCTATTTTAGGAGACAAATGATAAATAGCAAGATAAATAACTAAATATTGGCTTTAAACACTTGCAATATCAATAGCAAAAATACAACAAATTGTGTTGATGATTGATATTGGCGTATCAAAATTATTGGCCTGTCTAAATAGGAATTGATGGATTTATGCAATTTTATACAGATACTGTTTTAAAAATACATATATAACTTATTGTTTATAAAGATAATTTATGTATAGACTCGAGATTGATTGCCAGTGATGGAGAAAATGCAGGAACATTTGGTAGGGCGGTATTCGGGATTATCATCATCCCCGAGCTACTGGAAAGGATAGCGTAGGTACTACAAATGCAGGCGTATTTTCTAGTTAAGATGGGTCATGAATACGTAGCTTGAAGTGAATATCCAGTAAATATGTGCGCTTTACAGGCGATTATATACGACCCCATTCTTACTTTACCGAGGGAAGGGATGAAGGATAAGCCTTTGGATTTTTCCTTTCTTAGGTTCGTAAACGGTGCATCCATGCACCACTACCCTTATGACGGACGATTACTTTTTATATAACCACTTCAATGCAGCAAGTATTCCACCTGCCAATTGTTTGGGTTTTTCAATGTGCCCGTAATGTGTCATGGGTAAGTCGAACAGCATTACTCGAATATCGGCGGAGGGGTTTTTAGTGCGGAACTCATTAGCAATCAACAATTCCCTGGCCTTTTCAATTTCGAGATTCCAATGGCCTGTGTCCAGTCGGGCAGTAGTCCAAATCATTTTTTTATAACCCGTGTCTGGTGATCGCATGGTGGTAAATAGATCCGCAATAACCTCGTCGGCGTCCACGCCAAATTCGTTGTCTTTAAGGTTTTCCGTGATCTGATTGGAAATAAACTCCAGTAAGTTGTTGGCACTGGAATGTTCATAATCCTGTAAGGGTTGTTTGAAATCTGTCTTACGCCGGCGTTCTAATCCCTGCCAGTGTTCCGCCATTTCTAACCGGGTTTTATTTTCATCCCAAAACGGATTTAACGGTCCAAGGTATCCCCTCGAATAATCCTCCGATGGGCGTGCCTTTATTTCTGCTACAGGTGGGTACTCCCCTGGTTTTATCACTCGTCTGAATTGACGCATGACATCCAGACCCGCCGGTCCACCGGTGCCCCAGCCTATGGACAAACCGCCTAATCTGTTTTTCAAACTGGAGTCTTTTAGTATGTACTGGATCTCACCGCCAGTTGAGTGACCGATAATACTCACCGGTCCCGTGGTTTCTGCCTCTAGCAGTTGTCTTACGCCTTCGGAAATTACCTTGAAGGTATATACCGAATTTCGTATAGCAAGTTCCTGTTGAGATACATCCCTGTCTAACACGTAACCGGGTATGCGTTTTTCGAGTTCATTTTCTGTCCAGCCACCATGGCGATAATTACCTGGTATGGTAATCAACATTACCGGGATTTTTTGCGCCAGGTATTGACCTATTCCCGGCCGGTTAAGTGAGTCTACAAAAAATTCATACCAGTTGGAAGCACCGCCATTAATGATGACCAGCGTTGGCATGCCCGGCATGGGGTTGTTAGGGATCAGATGTAAACCAGGGATGTCCCAATCCAGACCATAGACCTGGTAGCGATATTCGTGCCACTTAACGCTGTAGCCAAGTTTATCACTGGGTAGCTTTTCCAGTTGCCTGGGATCGAATGCAGATTCTATCGCAGCATCACCCAGGGCCTTTACTGTTTCTCCACCGTCGGGAAGGTTCCATCCCAGTTGTTCAAACTGGTCTTCTGTGACGGCGTGATAAGGTTGTTCTTGCTCAAGAATTTTCAGGATATCCTCCTCGCTTGTTGCAAAGACCGGTGTCACCAGCAACAGAGAAAGGTATGAGGTAATCGATAGCCATGGTATTAGGGATGGTCTAAACATAGTCTGCTCCTGATTGAGGATCTTCATAAATGTAAGTTAGTAATTAAAATAATATTAGATAGTTTGATAACGTTAAAAGTCCATGAGATTTGCATCGAATTCCAACTTACCGGCAACGTAGGTCAGATCAATGTCTAATGAATCAAGTTCATTGTCTGCCACCGCCATATAATTTCCATTGAGTACGACCAGGTCCGCCCATTTTCCTGATTCCAGTGAGCCTAGGTTTTCTTCCTCATTTATAAAGCGTGCACCATAGGATGTCACCATACGCAATGCTGTTTGTCGATCTATTGCTTGATCAGGACCTATGACCTTACCGTTATCGTCAGTCCGGGTAACTGCATATTTAATGATCTTCATTGGATGGTTGCCTCCATCAGAACCTTCAAAATGGACTTTGATACCTAAATCTAGCAGAGTTTTAACTGGCTGGATATTATCCAGTTGAGATTCATACTCGTAATGTAACACCGGCACACCGTTTACCATACGGGGTTCAAACACCTCGCCAATATTCAGGGCAAAACGTAACTTGTCATTGTATTTTAAGATCTGAGGGTAGTTGTCTTCATGCCAGATGACATTATGATCATAGGCATTAGGTTTGACCTGACCAAACAGGATCTCTCCCGCGTAGGCATTCTCCACAGCGTCTAGTACTACCTTCATGGCGCCACTGCCCATGTTGTGATTGCCGCTGGTGTTCCAGCCATACTTGTTTAACAAGCGCATGGTGTTCCAATCTGTTTTATATTTATCCTCTTCTTTCATGTCATCCCATGAGAGGCCAGTAACCGCCTCGCCAGTCCATTTGTTCCAGCCGTGGGGTGTCCCATCGAGACCCTCAAGACTACGGTCTTTGGCCTGAATGGTAAGCATGCCCGATGGGCTGTTGGCGCCATCATCCAGTGATGCCAGGGCAGCACCCACAATCTTTACCATGGGTCCGCTAACGGGATCGTATAAGGTGAAGTCCACGAGATTCCCGATACGTTTCAGATACTGTTCCGGGAAGGGGTTTTGCCGGGTAAAGTCATGCCCAGGATAAACGCGCATGTTCAGCTCACCCTTATGAAATAATTCATTGAGCATACTGATGGTGAGACCACTCATATGTCCGGTGGTGGTGGTGACTCCCGAACTCAGGTAACCCATAAATGATGCCTTGGCATCTACCATAGCCCCTTCGATATATTCACGTTTTGGATAAGGTCGAACCTGCCAGCCGATAAAGCCGGTGGCCTCATGGAATAATTCTCCCGTAGGCACACCGTTTTCGTCCTTCTGTACACCAAAATGATCCATGGGTAGTCCCATGGCAAAGGCTCGTTCTAGCATGGCGTGATTGACCTTGACGTCACTGCTGGTATAGAACATTGCCAGTGGATTATCAGGTGCAATTTCGTCTATGTCGTCGGCTGTCCATTTTGATGCCTCCAGCGGATAGTCTTTAGGCATATTGATGAATACAGGATCACCGCTGTGTGCTTTGCTCAGGACTTCATCAATGGATCTTAACAACACCTCCAGTTCTTCTCCTTTGATGCGACCGGAGAGGAAGCCATCCACCAGGGTGTCCTTATATATGTCACCGCCTGGCACTGAATTATCACCATCATTATAAATGTAACCCGGTGTGACAGTTCGCCCCATTAAATCAATCTTGTCTGTCTCTGGTCCTGCAAGTGCCAGCATGTCCTGGTTGCTACCTGTGCCAAGGACTTTACCGTCCCTTACGGCAATGGCCTGGGTGACAGTGAAATTCTCATCTACGGTTAATATCTGACCGTTATGCAGTATCAGGTCAGCGTAATTCAGGAGTAACGGAGATTGTGCGAACGCTGAGATTGTGAAAGAGGCAATAAATGTAATAACGATATTTAAAATGATTTTTTTCATGATGGTTCTCTTGTTCATATACATTAGGATTTTTAAAAATTCTAGTCCAAATTCAGGATTAATAATAATGTATTTATAAAAATGGATGGAAATAATTATCTTTTCAGATAATAAAACTAGTTTACATCTTTATGTTTTTTTCTCTCGCCATTTTGGAGTAGGACAGAATCCAGATAAATCAATAGTTTACTGGAGGCAGATTTTTTTCCCGAGGGCACAAGCACCCAAGGGCACATATACCGGCATGACGGTGATGCTTTATTCTTATACTGTCATTCTGGCGCAGGCCAGAATCTAGTTAAAATCAATTGTTAATCGAATGTCGGTTTTCCTTGGTATGACGGTAATATGCGTAATCTGTGATTAAATATTATTTTTTTGGCAGTTTTTGGATTATGTTTGCTGAGCATGATGACTGTCGATATACTCAAAATTATCAAAAAAATGAACACATCAGTAAATTAAGGGAGAAGCACGATGAATAAACGAAGAAGGTCTATCAGCTTGTCTTGTCTACCATTTTTAATTTCATTTTTTACATTATTAAGTTCACAGGTTTTTGCACAGCAAGAACCCTTACTCGTACCTTTAACTGACGTCTCTACCAATAAGCTGCCCTATATCGTTGCAAAAGAAGAGGGTCTTTTTGACAAGTATGGTATTTCCATAGAATTGTACATGACACCTGGTGCGGCATTGAAGGGCGGGGGTGATGGCATGACACCCAATCCAGAGTATATCGATGATCCAGATACTGACCGTTTATTAAGTACAGGTGGGGGCGTGGGTCAGATACATCGACGTGTCACCGAAGGTGGTGATCGAGTGATCCTGGGTACTACTGGTAATATATTAACATGGTGGTTATATGCCCATGAAGATATCAAAACTGTTGAAGATTTAAAGGGTAAAACCATCTCCGGGACCGGTGATGCCAGTTGCACTGGAGCTGCGATTCATATCCTCGCAAAACGTATGGGATGGAAAGTAGGTGAGGACATCACCTTGGTGAAAAACTCGGAATACCGGGTCGATAAACTACTGGAAGGTGTTTACGATGCGGTAATGGCCGCTGAATTACCGGATGTTTATGCCCGCAATAAAGGCATGAAACCGCTTATTGACATGCGCGATTGGGGATTACCTTTTGTTTGTTCAGGGATCAGTGCCAGCAAGGCCTGGTTGGAGACCGGTAGTAACAGGGAAACTGCCAGACGATTTCTCATGGCGACTATTGAGGCCATTGCCATAATGAAGCAGCGACCCGAGACTGTTTATCATGCCCTGGAAAAATGGTATGGCGTAACCGATCCTGAAATACAAAAACAGATGTATGCCTATATCGATGACCTGCCTAAGAAACCTTATCCTTCAGCGGGCGGAATAAAACTAATTATGGAAACCTACGATGACATTCCGGAAATGCAAAATTTCAAAACCGAAGATTTTTATGATGATAGTTTAATGCGTGAGATTGATGAAAGCGGATTTATCGACGCCTTATATAAATAACAGGGTATCTCTGAAACAAGATGACAGTTAACTTAATTTTGAAGGGCTGTAAATCTGAAGGAAATTAAGTTAACTGTCACTTTTATTCCCATGCAAGCCTACCGCTTTACGGCCTCGCATTTAAAAAAGGCGAGAACGATGCATGGACGAATGAGTTTTTTGAATTAGGTTCTAATTAAAAAAACCACCTTTGATGGCATCATCCCATTGTTGAAAAACAGCGGGTCCAACACCGAGATTCACTCCCTCTATTACTTCCCCGTTCATATACCCATGGGTACCAAATGGGTACTGGGTAAGCGATACCTTGGGTGCAGGATTCATTTCTTTGAATAAGGGTATGATAACTTCATCATAAACCTCGCGGCTATGGTCACGACTAAATGCCGTGATCTGAAACATTATGGGAGGCACGGGTTTTACACCACGCCCCTTCATTTCCTGCTTGAGCCCCACATAGTGTTCTATCAATTCCTGGGTCTCTTCATCACCCAGTTTCATGCGCTCAGCTGTTACCCTCGCTGCTTCTCGCAGAGAGATTTCAATATCATGGGTCACGAGGTACTCTGCCTTGAAGGAAGCACGTTTTTGTACGTCACCCCATTCTTCAAGTATGTCCTCCATAATCATGGGTAGGCGCATGAGTGCCTCGGGTCCTTCCTGACCCAGCAATTCAGGTCCACGGTATCGTGCGCTATCTCGCCAACTACGAATATATAATTCATCAAAGGGATCTGTGCGTGATTCCATTTGATAGTCTTTATCCGCCTGTTCATAACCATCAATCTTACCGAGTTCTCCTCCCCAGGCATGCTTGGCGCGGTTGATGTAACCAAAAGAAGAATTTTCCACCGCCAGGATTCCTGCGATATTTTCGACTCTTTGTGAAAACATCATAGTGAAGGGACCGCCTGTAGAGTGTCCATGTACATATATTGAATATTCTTCCTCGGGAAAATGTTTTTTCATGGCGGCTATTCCGCCTTCTTCAAATGCCACAGGCCAGCCCGCCATGCGGTTATAGAAAGTCGTCCCGGGTTTAGCCTTGGCCAGGGTACGAATGCCATAGCGAGGACGTTGACTATGATCCTGAATGATTTCGTATTGGTCACGGGTAATATATTCATCACGTAACCAAATGGGTGTACGCACTTCCAGGGAATATTTATGGTGATCATAGGCGGTGACATTTCGTCCGGGCCAGTCCCTGCTTGGAGTATGAAAGGCATGGCGTCCGGGGTAACTCATACTGACAACTTTGTAACCTAATTTAGAGGCAAGCAGTTTGGCTTGTTTATGCATGGATTTAAAATCACCACTACCGCCATGCAATAGAAATATACCTATCTTCTTGCCGTCAGCACCTCGTGGAATTTTTGAGGTGTCTTCAGGTTCATGTACTGACATCCCAACATCCCATTCCATATCAACGGCACTGAATCGGATAATATCTTCCACATAACCAGATTCACCTTTCAGGGGCAAATCAGGTTTTGCCATGAAATTTCTGATCATTGCGGTAGTGTCTTCTTTGGTAATGTCTGTTGCAGGGAAATATCCTTGACCCCAGCTAGCGAAAGAAGCAAGAAAGAGTAAAACAAAAAATAAATTTATTAATGTTTCATGTCCTGAAGATTTACTATAGGTTTTCATATATCTCCCCGTAATCGAAAATTAGATTGAAGAATTAAGTTAACTGTCACCTTAATTCTTTCCCGTTATATTAACATTCTCTGGAAACACCAGTGATTTGATGACTACTGGCACTGCGCCTGATGATTCAAACATGGAACCAATATCAATAAAATCAAAATCACTGAGCACAATACCATCTATGGAGACTATGGGATTTTTCAGCTTGATATCAGAATGACAATGCAGGCCGATTAATCCTCCTACATCGCAGTCATTCACCAGTACCAGTGGCAATCCTCTGTCCAGCAATGGCGCCATACCGCTAATTACACCTTTGCAAAAGTTACCCAGGCGCGCATAGGTTGCGGATCGTTTCCAGCGAAAGCAAAGAGCAACAGGAACATCACTATTTTCCAGTTCCATGCGTGCCAGTGCCTCTCGTACGGAGACTGAAATTGCATCGATATCCAACTCATCGAAATCCAGTGGCAGACTCGGTGCGATTACCGGAATATTACGTTGTGGCAGGACATCGTCAGGGCTGACAAATATGGTATTACCACTGACTTGGATTGTGTATTGTGAGGCACCGACTACCGTTGCTCGTATGCCTTCCACGGGAGGCACTACTTCTGGTCCCCAGTCCTGCACGCGTTGCTTTATCCTGCTTGCCAGTAATGGCCCCAGGTCGCCAAATGTTCTTGTCTCATTGCCATAGATATATTCAGACACCCCTCCGGAAAAGCTGATGAGATCAGGTTTCTTATTTCGCTTAAATTGAGGTAGCCGCAGGTATACAGGTGTCATCTCATCCATCTCGTTGCCACCCATAGTCTGAAATAATCTCTCGACCATACAATCTGCAAATCTTTCCATGTCTTTGGATGACAGTACCTGGCCTAGCCCCAGGGTAATGCCGAGCTCACCGGCAAACTTTTCTGCCGAGGGTTCTATCCGTACCACTTCGTTATTATCGTCAACACAGATGGTTCTTGCGCCCACATCTATGACCGCCATGTCTACAATTTCTCCATCCTTACACACTGCAATTTTTGTAGTACCACCACCGATATCGACATTCATAATGACTTTGGCCTCGTCTCTGGAGCGAGCTACTGCCCCCGAACCATAGGCAACCAGACTGGTCTCCAGGGCATCACCGGCACTGACTACGACAAATTTTCCTGCATGTTCGGCAAATAGATCTGCTATGGCCCGGGCATTACGTCGGCGAACTGCCACACCGGTGAGGATCAGGGCGCCCGTGTCTATGTCAGCAGGTGTAATGTCTGCAAGCCGGTATTGCTCTTCCAGGAAATTATTGAGTATGTCTGCATCGATGGTAATACCACTGGCATAAGGCGTTAGTAATATATTAGATTCAAACAGGACCTCACGCTTCGACACAAAATAGCGGTTGCCGTATTGCTCCATGACTATCTTTGAAAAGACGATGTGGGAGGTTGATGAGCCGATGTCTACTCCAACACTGAGTAATGTTATTTCATTTTCATCATTGAGTGTGCGACCGGCACTGGAGAAACCTGCTTGATCTATTGGTAGGTCTGACATATTAATTTGAGAGTGTTGTAGTTTAATCGGGAGTCTCAGACCATTTCGAATTTAATGAAATGGTCTGAGACAGGACTTGAAAAACGTTTTATCAGTTACGTATTATATTCCTTTGTAAACAAAATCTTTTAAGTCATCAGGGGTTTCATATAAAGCAGGATCCATCTCGCTTTTTACGCCTTCATTTATCATAGTTGCTTCGTATTCCGTGCGTATATGTGGGTCTTCCATATAGTAAGGTATGGACGTGCCACCTTCGGGAATACTCATAGCGGTATAATCAATGTGTGGCTGCCCTGGGTAACCTGGGTCACGCCCAGGATTATGTGGACCAAACCAGGCAGTGAGTCTGAGAGGTTCGGATGAGGCAGAGAAATGTTGATGAAACCAACGTGCTCCCCCTGGTGCAGCGGTGATCATCCCACCGGGTACGTAATCCATTCGTCTTACCTGGTCTTCTTTTCCGTCTTTCCAGGGATTGATACCAAGATGTTCGGGCCAGGTATAAGTATAACCCTTGCCACTCAGGCAAAAGAGTATCGCCGCGGAGGTATGGGCGTGTGCTGTGGAATAATGTCCTCCCGCGTGCTGACCTATCCAGTAATAAAAAGAGTTATTGGTCATATGCGGTTCGATTCTACGCCAGCCCGGGGACCGACGATTATCCAAAGGCAGGTGACAATTGGCGGCATCTGCAACGAAATTTGTCTTGCGCATTGCCAGACCACGCACGGGATCGGTTTCAACTTCGTTATTTTCCTTGTAGAAATCCTCAGCGGTGCTGAAACGATCCTTGAACAGGTAGGGATTGTTAAATACAGCATTGACATCCTG
>JBNMOP010000085.1:0-12429 GCA_051275005.1 Gammaproteobacteria bacterium
CTCAAGCAACAAGGAAATGAGAACAGGGGGCAAGTGATTATGGTGTATACAGACGGAGAACATAACTTTGGTCGTGACCCTATTGAAGCACTCACACCCATTGCACTAACTGGTATTAAGGTCCATCTGGTGGGTGTAGACCTGGAACAAAAAATAAAGGAAAAACAAAATGTGCAGCAGTTGATCGAGTCAATAGTAGACTATGGCGGTAGTTATTTTGATGCCGAGACCAAGGACGATTTATTCGCTGCATCTGCTGGGATTGATGCCCTGGAAAAGGGTCGGGTAATCACCCGGGAATATGTACAGCAAGTACCCGTATATCACTGGTTCGTGCTACCCGCCGCTTTCTTTATCGTCATCGCGTTTGCGTTAAGGGTATTCCCCTATTTTTCAGATTACACCTGAGGGTGAAAGTGGCTTATGTGAAATATCTATGGACTATATACATCCAATAATTTATGTAATTTTATTATTCAGGTTCATGGAGGATGGTAAGTTAATAGCATTAACGGGATTAATTAATTAAATAACTATTAAATCAAGAAGTTATGTAATTGTGAAACAAAATCGAAAACGGTTAACATGCAGACATAAGTGATGTTAAACTAACCGACCTACCATCAATGGATAGTTTTTTGGAGAGATAATAATGAAGATAAGAATGTTAATTTTGTCCACACTCGCATTTGCCTTTTGCATGGCTACGGGAGTAAATGCACAGGGGACGAGTGAAGAGGCCCGGAATAGAGCCGCTATCGAGTCATATAAGGCACAAGAGGCCCGTACGGAGCAGGTGGGACCCACAATGTTTCGGGTAAGACCGACGGACACCCCTTATGAACACTGGTTTGCCGCTAACAAGGATTCCATGCCTGCTTTTGAAGGTGTGGTGATTCAGGATGCCCGGACTTATCCTCTGGCACCTTGGGACCGGTTTGGTGTAGACGGAATGTACATCAAGATGGCTGACTACCAGATCACAGATGGCTGGATACTGGAGATCCCACCGAAAGGCGAGATAAAACCCCAGCGCCATGTTTACGAAGCGGGCTTGTACTTCTTCGGAGGTCCCGGTCACATAATTCTCCAACAGGAAGGCAGGCGCCCACAGCGCATCGATTACGGTCATCGGGCACTGTATTCGATACCTAACAATGTTCGTTATCAAATCTTCAACGATAGTGACGAAGTTGTTCGAATCGTGGCTGTAACAAGCTTTCCATTTTTAATGAATGCCATGAACAACGAGGATTTCATCTATAAGAATGACTTTGCCTTTACCGATCGTTATGACGCAGAAGAGGATTACGGCACGTATAGTGAGCATACCGGAGACAATGACACGGTTACCAACTTTGTCCCCGATGCCCTGGAGTTTGAACTGGACGCCTATGACCATCGCGGCAAGGGCACCACCAATATGCACTGGAAGATGTCCGGTAACTCCATCATTGATATGCATGTATCGGAAATGCCTGGGGGACTTTATAAGAAGGCACACCGGCACAGCAGTGATGCCTTTATCCTTCTCACTTCCGGTAATGGTTATTCCTTAACCTGGCCTGAAGGTCGATACGAAGACCGTATCCGTGTGGACTGGAACGAGGGCACCATTTTTGTGCCACCTATATATTGGTACCATCAGCATATGAATCCCGATCCCAATCCAGAGAATTCAGCGCGTTACCTGGCCATTAATGCACCCCCCATCGTGGTATCGCTGGGTTTGCGTTTCAACGATCAACTGGAGGTTGATGTGCCAGAAATGGAAGCGGAGTTTAAGGCAGAGGTAGCAAAACGAAAAGCAGCTGCTGGTATGTAAGTATATAGTACGTAAGTAATTTAAATTAACGCGGCCCGGGTAATCCCGGGCCGTTTGCGTTTAAAAGTAAGCGTCCACTATCATTTATTTACTTGATACATCTGCATTACATAATTTATTTGTAAATATACAACAATACGGCTCTGCAACTAATTTATTCAGTAATGAGTAGCCAACTATTAACTACTTCACGCTAAATAATTTCTCTTAAAACTACAAAATCTTATATATCCTCGTAAAAAGAAATAGTTTCTGACTACATAGGAAAATGTTAAAAATTTATTCTCTTTAAAATATTATGTCGTTTTGTTACATCAAATATGTAATAAAACTGGATATTTATAGCTATAACCAGTATCTTTACCGTCCTTCACGTTTTTTTAAAACTAGATTTAACCTATAGGGGGTTTGATTTACATGAATAAGATCATCCAATCATTGACTATCGGTGGTACTGCATTTGTCATGGCAGTAGCGTCATTCATTCCAATAAATGTAACCGCACAAGTATTAGAAGAGATTGTGGTGACTGCCCAGCGTAGAGAGCAGTCTCTACAAGAGGTGCCCATATCTATCGAGACTTTTTCCGGAGATCAAATTACTGAAGAAGGCTTTCGCACAATGGAAGACCTGTCTTACTTCTCCCCTTCAATATATATCCAGGGTGGTATTCAGGAGCAACGAATTGCCGTTCGAGGATTTGGCACCATTGGTAACTCCCTGACCCTGGAACAGGCCGTACCTATGTTTGTAGACAATATCCACTACGGTAGGCAGTCCCAAATTCAAACTGCATTTATGGATGTTGAAAGAATCGAAGTGTTGAAGGGACCGCAACCGGTCTTCTTTGGTCAGAATGCCACCGCCGGCGCCTTCAATATCCAGTCCAAACGGCCCACTGCCTCCTGGGAAGGTGATATAAATACCTCCTACGGCAGTAATAGTTCCTATGAACTCAGTTTTGGTGCAGGCGGTCCCATTAACGATACCTGGGGTATTCGCGTTGCCGGTATCCGCGAGGAATCCGCAGGATTCTTGAAAGATGTGGTGACGGGTAACAAGTATCCAGCGTTTGATCACCTCGGTGGCCGGGTAACCCTGCAATGGACCCCCAACGATAACTTTCAGGCTACCGCATTAATGTTCAGATCAAAACTCCGCAATGGTTCAGAGGCGCTGACGGGTTGTATTACGGATGGTTCTGCAATTTACGGTCGAGGAGGTATAGGCGATGCCCCCAGGGATCCAAGCGAAAATAACATAGGTCCATCAACTGCAGTTTATCTTAATCCACCTAATGGTGAAGGTTTTGACGTGCCCTTTGCCAATCCTCTTACTCGTGATTGTGGAACCAATGTCGGTTTCACCAATGGCGATCAGGATGGCAGCGTATACCTTACTCCGCCACTGAATATCCGTACCCGTCCTAATGACCTGGATATCGGCAATATTGACCAACGTGATGTCGTGCAGGGATTCTTATCTGCTGATGTGGATAGCACAATAGGTGGACCACAGAATGGTATTGCCTTTGGTGGTTCCGGCGGTAAGGACAATACCGATAGTTGGGGGTCTATGTTAGAGATGGTGTATACCTTTGATAACGGTATTGAGTTGAATTCAACCAGCGGTTTTAATGCCTTTCTTCGTAATAATATCCGGGATAACAACGGCGCACCCTTCTCTTTTAATAACATGGCCCGCCAGGAAGAGTTTGACCAGTGGAGTACTGAGATACGTGTAACTTCCCCCACTGGCGGCGTCATCGAGTGGATGGCTGGTGGATCCTACCAGGAGAATGCCAAGGACTTTATGTCTTCTAGTTTCAATGCCACCGTGCGTCGGGCCCAGCGCTTTAACTATGGTTGGGAAGATGCCTCTTGGACAAATGTATTTGGTACGGTTACCTTTAACTTTCTTGATGACCGGGCCTCCATAGACGTCGGTGGTCGATACCAAAAGGTCAAAAAAGATGTGTCCATCTCCGGTTATGCCGCGCAATATGTGTTTGATATAGCGCCCTGTAATCCACGTTTTCTGGATACCATTGATCCCGGTATCAGGGATGGTGCCCAAGGGTCTGATCTGACCCTGGAGCATATTGGCGCGTGTTCGGCGCAAGTGGATGTTACCGATACCAGCACGCTACATCGAGGTGCGTATCAACTTAGCGCAGATGAAGCACGAATCTTTGTAGATGGTCCGGTGGATACCAGCAATCTCTGGGCCATTTATTATGACCCGAGTCGTAGTCTCCTCGGCGGGGCCCCTAGAAGTGATCGACGAAGAGTGCCACCTAACTGGATGGGTGCCGTGGCAAGGCCAGTAGGACTGACCATGCCGGATTATGCGACTCGCCTGGATCGGGAGACCGATGATGCTGCCCCGGTTGTTAATACATTTAGCGATCCCGGTTTTGATCCACAGGTAACATTGCGTTATCGCCTTGGCGACCACTCCATGTTTGCCCGTTGGGCCAAGGCCTCCAAGGCCGCTGGTTTCGATACCGGGCAATCTTCCCTGCCTGCCAATGTGGATGAGTTAAAGTTCGAGGCAGAATCTGCCGAGACCTTTGAGATTGGCTCCAAGGGGAACTTATGGGAAGGAAGAGCTCGCTATGATATAACCATCTTCCGCACTGATTTCACCGATTTGCAACTGTCAGGGTTGGCGCCTATCTCTAATCTGGATTCCACCTCCGTGGCTACCAATGCCGGTAAGCAGCGTGTGCAGGGGATTGAGTTTGGCCTCACAGTGGCGGCGACGGAAAACCTGGAATTTAATATTAACGGCGCCATTATGGATGGCACGGTGTTGTCCTTTCAGGGTTCCACCTGTAATTTTGAAGAGTTCTGGAATTCAGAACTGGGTCTGGGACTGGATCTCATTCCATGCGATGTAGACCCCGATAGTGATGGCTTTGAGACATTAGATCGATCCGGTGCGCAAGCCCCACGCACCCCAGACTGGAAGTTTGTGTTGTCTACACGATATTCCGTACCCTTTATGGACAAGTATCAACTCTTTGTTAATGCCAAGGGCTACTATTCCGATGGTTTTATCACCGCTCGAGATAGTTTTAGTAAAATTGGCTCTTTTAATACCCACGGTGATTTGAATATCTCTGGCGGTATCAGGGATGCCAATGATGTTTGGACCTTGTCTGCCTACGCTAATAACATCTTTGAAGCAAAGGAGTCATACAACCCGGAATTTGACGCCATTCCCAGTGGTATCTTCTCAACGAGGGTATCCCCGGGTAACTTCATGACCTACGGTCTGAGATTTAACTATAAATTCAGATAAATTCCGTTAGTCAGTTTTAAAACTAAAATCCCCGGTCCAGCGATGGCCCGGGGATTTTTTTTATTCGATTTTTTTCAATCATATAATGTCATGAGAGTTTCCCTTTAGTGGTGATCTGGTTATATTTAGGTGATACTTGTTACCAATTAGAGGTTCTAGGATTAAGTATCTTGACCGACATGCTAGGGTAAACCAGCAATGAGAGATTGAAACCCCATCCTACCTTTCCCCTCGAAGGGCAAAGAGGATACTGGCATGTGTCTGCATGACGAAACAATGAATATTGAGACTTAATCAGAGGTTTTTTAGGTAAAAAATAAAAAAATCGAAAGAAACGGGTGGGAGGTAATCATGCATAAACTCATAATTCTCGCGGGCACTGTTTTATACCTGGTGTTGAGTACTGCCTCTCAGGCACAGATGGAATCTTTTGAACCGGTAACCGATCAAACATTACTCAATCCTGACCCCGGTGACTGGCTCATGTATAGCCGCACCTATGATAACCAACGATTCAGTCCCCTGGATCAAATCACTCGTGAAAATATAGACCAGATGGAATTAGTATGGACTCGAGACATGAATGCCGGTCCCCAGGAGAATATCCCCATAGTTTATAAGGGAGTCATGTTCGTTGTTAGTCCCCAATCTGTGGTCCAGGCTATAAATGCTACTAATGGCGAATTGATCTGGGAATATAATCGAACGCTACCTGATGACCTGGGGGATTATGTTGCTTCAATAGGTCGTAACCGTACCGTAGCCATATATCAAAATCTGATTTACTACGCCGCCTCAGATGGTTATGTGGTGGCACTGGATGCCCGCAACGGCGAGTTAAAGTGGGAGACCCGTGCCCATGATTACCATAACGGTACAGCACATTCCACCGGTCCTATGGTGGCCCAGGGCAAGGTAATCACCGGCCGGAACTGTGGTGATAGCAGACCAGGTTGTTACATCGCCGCGCATGATGCATTAACAGGTAAAGAGGCCTGGCGGTTTCATACCACAGCGGCGCCTGGTGAGCCTGGTGGGGATAGCTGGGGAGAGATGCCTGTTGACAGGCGTATGGCCTCACCCTGGGGCCTGCCGGCTAGTTATGATCCCATTCGACATCTAATTTATTGGGGTACTGCAAATCCCAGCCCCCATACACGCATTAAACGCCACGATGGAAAACCCTTCGCCGTGCCGCTTTCCACACCATCTGAACTTTACAGTAATTCCACCCTGGCGCTGGACCCCGATACAGGCGAACTGGTCTGGTATTATCAACACCTGGCCGGGGATGATTGGGATTCAGACCATACCCAGGAAAGAATTTTGATTAGGTCGGAATTCAATCCTGACCCAAATAGTGTTAAGTGGATCAATCCAAATATAACCCGTGGTGAAGATAGGGACATGGTAGTTTCTATTGGCGAACCGGGCGGGGTATGGGTGCTGGATCGGAGTAATGGCGAATTCCTCTGGACCTTACCATTCCCCTATGACACACCTGATTTTCATATCTCGGATATCGATGTTGAAACCGGTCAGACATTTATCAGTCGTGACAAGGTTCTGACCCGTGAGGGTGAAGTTCATACCACCTGTTATCAGAATACCAAGAGTTACTGGCCCATGGCCTATCACCCTGTAAAGAATGCCTTGTACGTCCCGTATCACGATTCCTGTGTCACCCGCACAGGCAATATGAGCATTGCCAATGGCCACACCCGGGTCACCCATGCCCGCGAGGGTTCTGATCCCAATGCCTTTGCCGGTCTGGCGAGGATAGATATGGTGACAGGTGAAGTCAGACATTTACATACACAGAGAAATCCTGGTAATGGTGCGGTGTTACTCACTGCCGGCGACCTGGTGTTTTGGGGAGATATGACCGGCACTATGTTCGCCTTTGATGCAGACAACGGTGAGATCCTGTGGGATGCACAGCTAGCAGGGATAATACAGACCAGTACGATTACCTTTGCAGTAGACGGCAAACAGTATTTAGCTGTATTAACGGGTGATGGGGCGGCCGGGACCTCCGGTCCATTGAGTGTGATCAAAGAACTAAAGCCGGTACGTGGTCATAACTCAATAAATGTGTTTGCGCTGGGTAATTAGCCAAAGTATTTTTTAATAGTTGATCTAAAATAATAAAAATATCATCACGGGCTGGAGAAAATCATGCATAAGTTCATACAAAATATGATTCCAATTTTATTCCTGATGTTGAGTATTGCCAGCCAGGCGCAAATGGAATCATTCGTACCGGTTACGGATGAAACATTACTGCATCCTGATTCCGGTGATTGGCTAATGTACAGCCGTACCTATGATAATCAGCGTTTCAGCCCCCTGGATCAAATCAATCGTAATAATGTCGACCAGCTACAAATGGTCTGGTCTCATGCTATGCATGATGGCACCCAGGAAAATATTCCCCTGGTTTACAAAGGCATAATGTTTGTTGCCAACCCTCGATCTGTTATCCAGGCGGTGAATGCCAAAAGCGGCGAATTGATTTGGGAATACAAAAGAGAACTACCAGCGGATATAGATGACCATCAAAATGCTGTAGGCCGTGCGCGCACATTGGCCATTTATGATGACATGATCTATCACTCCGCAGCAGATGGATACGTGATTGCCCTGGACGCTAAAACAGGCATACTCAGGTGGGAAACATTTGCCCATGACTATAAAACCAATACACAACACACCACCGGTCCTTCGGTGGTTAAGGGCAAGGTTATTACCGGTCGAAATTGTGGGGATACCCGTAAGTATTGTTATATTCTCGCTCACGATGCATTAACAGGAGAAGAGGTCTGGCGTTTTTTTGTTCCGGCCGGAACTGGTGAACCCGGTGGTGAGACCTGGGGGAGTATGGACGATGACTTGCGACTGGCATCACCCTGGGGATTGCCGGGAAGTTTTGATCCAGAGAGAAATTTAATCTATTGGGGCACTGCCAACCCGGCGCCCCATACCCGTATTAAACGACATAATGGCAAGCCATTTGATGTATCACTTTCAACGCCGTCTGAACTGTATAGTAATTCCACCCTGGCATTGAATCCCGATACTGGAGAGTTGGCCTGGTATTATCAACATCTCCCTGGAGACGATTGGGATTCGGACCATACACACGAAAGGATACTGTTTCGCTCCACATTTAATCCTGATCCGAATCAGGTGAAATGGATTAATCCCAATATTGCCCGTGGACAAGAGCGAGACATGGTGGTCTCGGTGGGTGAACCCGGAGGTCTTTGGGTGCTGGATAGAAACGATGG
This sequence comes from Gammaproteobacteria bacterium, assembly GCA_051275005.1. Taxonomy (GTDB): domain Bacteria; phylum Pseudomonadota; class Gammaproteobacteria; order Eutrophobiales; family Eutrophobiaceae; genus Eutrophobius. The sequence goes on from JBNMOP010000085.1 coordinate 8,422, forward strand.
CACATTTTTATGGACCATCCCTTTTCCACACGATACCCCGGATTTTCATATCGCTGATATCGATGTGGAAACGGGTCAGACATTTATCAGCCGTGACAAGATCTTGACCCGTGAAGGCGAACAACACACTACCTGTTTTCAGAATACCAAGGGTTACTGGCCTATGGCTTACCATCCTGGTAATAATTCACTCTACGTTCCATACCACGATATTTGTGTCTCCAGGACCGGAAGACTCAATACGGTAAATGGCCATGTACGAACATCCCATCTTCGTGATGGAGCCGACCCTAATGCCTTTGCCGGTTTGGCGAAAGTCGATATGTCTACCGGTGAAGTCGTTCATATACATACCCAACGGGCACCTGGCAATGGTGCGATATTACTAACTGCTGGGGATCTGGTGATCTGGGGTGACATTACCGGCACCCTGCATGCCTTTGATGCAGACAATGGTGAAATTCTTTGGGATACCATGGTACCGGGCATTATCCAGACCAGCACCATTACCTACATGGTAGATGGCAAACAATATATAGCTATTTTGACTGGTGATGGCCTCTCGGCAACCTCCAGTGTTGTGGGTTTGGTAAGTGATGTAAAAGCAGTGCGGGGGCATAATGCTATCTATGTTTTCGCTTTACCTGACCAGTAAAAGGTTAAAAGAAAATTAGATCCCAAAAAAACCTGTTTATTATTTAAAAAAGTGGGTAAAACTGTCTTAGATTAAGGGTGTCTGCCTTGCCGCAAATAGGTGTTAGGGATATAATTATCCAGGTTGATAATGTCTCCCCAGAGATATTCCGCATAAAAACTAACGTTGTCCTGAACAGGATCGATTTTTAAATAACACGAAATCCGGGTGATTCCAGCCCTGAAGGTATCGTATTCACCCTAAACCAGATAGATGAGGAAGTACTAATGGCCAAAGACGCAATTGTCTCTGATGAGACTGCCAAAAAATTCGCAAAGGAAAAAGAAACCCCCTATACCCGCTGGGTAAAAAATGAAGGCCTGGAGATTATTGACGGGATCTATCAAGAAGACCTGAATACAGTTGAATTAAAGCCCTGGGCCAGAAGAAACGGACATGGTGTATACATTAATCATGATGCCTCCAGGACCTCCAATGATTGTTATCTCTGTGAGATCGACCCGGGCCAAAAATTAACAGCTCAACGCCAACTCTATGAAGAGATGATTATGATCCTTAGTGGTCGTGGTTCTACGGAAGTCTGGAACGATGCCGGCGAGAAGGTGTCCTTTGAATGGCAGGCAGGGGCGATGTTTTCAATACCCTTAAATACCATGCATCAACACTACAATGGTTCAGGAACAGAAAAGGTTAGATTTGTCGCTGTTACTAATTTACCGCCAATTATGAATGTTCTTGAAGACCCTGAATTTATTTTCAATACCGCCTACGACTTTAAAGGACGCTTCTCAGGTGAGCCTGATTACTTTGCTCCCAAGGAAGAGGTTGATGGACTGTTGCTTGAAACTAATTTTGTTACCGATGCGGTGAACCTACCTTTAATCGAGGCCAAAGAGCGCGGTGCTGGTGGTGGTCATATTCGTTTCAACATGGCCAAGAGTTCCATGAATACACATATTTCACAGTTTCCTGTGGGCACCTATAAGAAGGCCCATGCCCATGGTCCCGGAGCCCATGTAATTTTACTGGCCGGAACAGGTTATTCCCTTATGTGGCCAGAAGGCGAGGAGCCCATACGTTATGATTGGCATCCAGGAACGTTGATTACGCCACCTAACATGTGGTTCCATCAACATTTCAATACTGGTACCACGGCGGCACGTTATCTGGCATTCAAGTATGAAGGCGTGGCTATCCGCAACGCACAGGGTGTCCCCAAGGCGTGGATTAGTAAACGTATTGGTGGTCATCAGATTGATTACGCTGACGAGAGTCAGGAAGTGCGTACCATTTTCGCAGATGCTCTTTCTGAAAAGGGTCTGGAATCACAAATGGCGCCATCCTATGAAGCTGAGAAGGCAACGCTACCGCCCTTGAGCTGAGATAAAGTTTCATGTGTTGATTTAAATAACCGGGCCAGGTAACTCTGACCCGGTTATTTTTTTTAATCTATAATCTCATTTCTAAAAATAATGACGATCTTACAAAATTTATACTTGCCAGACAGTTTTTTAAAAAATCGTAATTATTAAATAAAAAAAACGAGTCATTAGGATATAAAAAAATGGCAGACACACAAGTAATTATTGTCGGTGCGGGACCTGTAGGTCTTACCCTCGCAATTGCTTTAGGTCACCTCGGTGTACGTTGTACCTTACTTGAACGCAATGATGCACCTTCTGGACTGCCAAAGATGGAACGTTGTAATGCCAGGACGATGGAGATATATCGACGACTGGGCATAGTGGATGAAATCCGTGCAGCGGGTCTCCCGGCTGAATGCCCAATGGATGTTTTTGTGGTCACCAGTCTGGTGGATGAACCTATCTTGCGACTGCCTTATGGATCAGTTAAAGATTGTAAGGAGGATATTGCCGCTCACAATGATGGTACCCGCACACTCGAACCGTATCAGCTCATTTCCCAATATACCCTCGAACCCTTGTTGAAGACTATTGCGGAACGAAATGAATTTATAGATGTACGATTTGGCTGTGAATTTATTCGTTTTGAAGACAATGGAGATCATGTGGTTGCCCATGTAAAAGGCACTAATGGAACTGAAGAAACCATAACCTGCGATTATCTTGTGGGTTGTGACGGGGCAGGAAGTCCAGTGAGAAAACAGCTGGGCATAAAGTTTGCTGGTGAAGGAGATATGCTGTCTTTACATCAGGCGTTGTTTCGATGTGACGATCTATATGAACGAATCCCCATTGGAAAGGGCCGTCATTACCATGTCTGTGATGACCAGGCGGGGTTTATCATTGTCCAGGATGACACCAAACACTTTACGTTGCATGCCGTAGTAGAAGATGAATCTGAGATGCCAGGACTATTTGAAAAATTAGTAGGTATGCCTATCGAATATGAAACCCTGTACGTCGGTAAGTGGACCCAAAAATTATTGGTAGCAGATAGATATGGTGAGGGTCGCGTTTTAATAGCCGGTGATGCAGCACATCTGGTAATTCCTACTGGTGGCCTTGGAATGAATACGGGTGCGGGCGATGTAATTGATCTCGCCTGGAAATTACAGGGAACCCTGGCAGGCTGGGGCGGAGATAATCTGTTGTCCTCTTATGAGACAGAACGCCGTCAGATAGGTATTAGAAATGTAGCGGCATCGGGCAGGGCAAATTCCGGTCGGCGTAAATGGCGCTCTGCATGGCGTCCTGAAATTCGCGAGCAGACGGCAGAGGGCGCAGAGATACGCGCAAACGTTGCTGAGATAGCAAATACTGAGCAACGAAAAACTAATGAGATCCTGGGGATAGAGGCCGGATATCGCTATATAGATTCACCGTTAATCTGGCCGGAGGCGGGTGTAGGACCTGATTCAGATAATCCTGATTATATCCCAACCACATGGCCAGGTTTTCGACTACCTCATGTCTGGCTCAAGGATGGCACCGCCATTCATGACCTTCTTGGTAAAGGTTATATCTTGCTCAGATTTGATAACGACCGGGAAGATATGTCTGCCTTGATTTCAGCGTTCGATAAACAAGATGCACCATTAGAAACCCTTGCCCTGGATGATCCCCATGCAGTAGAGGTCTACGAGGGTTATGAATTGTTCTTATTACGGCCCGACCTGCATATTGTCTGGCGAGGAAATAAACCCCCTGTCAATGCAGAAAAACTGGTTGCCATCGCTACTGGTCATTAATGTATTTATTTATCTATAGAAAAAAATTACTCCGTATCTCGTCATACTGGCGAACGAGGGTGTCGCTAAAGACATAAATTTCATATCCAAAGATATTCTTCAGTATGCTGGTTCAAACTGTTTAATTTTCCACGCCCGTGATATTTCATAAAGAGCAGTCAGGTAAACCGCTGTAATTTGC
>JBNMOP010000086.1:0-12319 GCA_051275005.1 Gammaproteobacteria bacterium
ATGGTCGTACATGGTGAGGCTGATACATTGAACGTTACTATGGATGACATGATCTATCATACAAAATTAGTGCGTAAAGGTATCAATCACACGTTACTGGCATCGGATATGCCTAATAACAGTTACAGTGATAAAGACAATGCTTTAAAAAATGCCAAACGTCTTATCGATGAAGGTGAGGCCGATATGGTTAAGCTGGAAGGTGGTCGTGATATCCTTGAGCAGATACAGGCACTGTGCAGTCAAGGTATTTCGGTTTGTGGTCATCTTGGATTGCAACCTCAATCTGTGCAAAAGTACGGTGGTTATAAAGTGCAGGGTCGAACGTTCGAAGATGCTGATCGAATTCTTGAAGATGCAATAGCGTTGGATGAAGCGGGCGTTAAAATGATTGTGTTAGAATGCATCCCTCGTAAGCTTGCAGAAAAAATTACCAATGCTATTTCAGTCCCCACAATTGGTATTGGTGCAGGCGTGGATTGCGATGGTCAGATATTAGTTATTTACGATGTAATTGGAATATCGGATTATATTCCTAAAATGGCAAACAATTTTTTACAAAATAGTGGTTCTATTAACCAGGCAATAAAAGATTATATCCTATCAGTTAAAGCAGGCACGTTTCCTACTTTGGAACAAAGTTTTGAGTAAGCCTCTGACTTACTAGACCTCTCTCGCGTATACTGTTTTCTTTTTTTATTTAATTGAGTTATTAATATTAATGAATATAGTAAATGAACTGTCTGGGCTAAGAAATAAGATAGCGGAATGGAAAAAACAAGGCCATACGATTGCACTCGTGCCAACCATGGGAAATTTGCATGATGGGCACCTGTCTTTATTAGAAAAGGCAAAAATACTTAGTGACAAAACAGTTGTTAGTATATTTGTTAACCCTATTCAATTTGGTACAGGAGAAGACTATGAAAGCTATCCAAGTACCATTACAACAGACAAGTCAAAGTTGGAATCAAACCAGGTAGATTTGTTATTTACACCAGATCTGGAAGAGCTATATCCTAGTGGTGTAGATGTAGACACTCGAGTTAACATCCCTATATTATCGAGCATTTTATGTGGACAGTTCAGACCAGATCATTTTTCTGGTGTTGCTACGGTGGTATCCAAGTTACTTATTAATGTAACCCCCGATTACGCAATGTTTGGTGAAAAAGATTATCAACAACTCATGATAATTCAGCGCATGGTATCGGATTTATGTATTCCCACAAAAATTATTGGTATGCCAATCATACGTGATGATGATGGACTGGCCATGAGTTCTAGAAATGCTTATTTAACGGAAGAACAGAGAAAGCTTGCCCCAATGATTTATCAAACTTTACAACTTGCTGCTGATAAGCTGAAGAATAGAACAGACAATCATAGCACTATTGAACAACAAGGATTCCAGGCGTTGGAAAATGCAGGCTTTACCCCGGAGTATTTTAGCGTACGACGCACAGGTGATCTTGGCGTGCCGAATGGAGACGAGAGTGACCTAAGTATTCTGCTTGCTGCCTGGCTTGGCACGGCAAGATTAATTGATAATATAAAAATTAAACTTGATGGTTGATGTAAAAATTATGAGTAAACAACAATCCAATCCGACCGCAGCAGTTATCATCATAGGTAATGAAATATTGTCTGGACGTACCCGTGATGCCAATCTTTCTTTTATCGGTAGCCGTTGCGATCAGCTGGGTATAGACCTGAAAGAAGCCAAAGTAATACAGGATGATGAACAAACCATAATCGATACGGTGAATTTTTACAGGTCATTGTTTAATTATGTATTTACGACGGGGGGAATTGGTCCAACTCATGATGATATTACTGCTGCATCCATTGCCAGGGTATTTAATGTGGATCTAGAAAGAAATGCAGAGGCAGTGACTACCATGGATAAATATTATCCGGAAGGAAAATTAAATGAGGCCAGATTAAAAATGGCAGACATTCCTTCGGGTGCTGTTCTTATAGATAATCCAGTCAGTGCTGCCCCGGGATTTCAGATAGAAAATGTATTTGTGTTACCTGGTGTTCCATCAATTATGCAGGCCATGTTTGATGGAATAACCGATCGTTTTGTGGGTGGATTACCTATGCTTACTGAAAGTGTCAAGACCGATCTGCCAGAGGGTACTCTGGCGCCGGATTTGGCAATGATTCAGGACACCTGCCCCGACGTTAGTATTGGTAGCTATCCTTTTTTTAGGATTGGGGTGCTGGGAGTAAATCTGGTATTACGGTCAACTGATGATGATAGTCTGCATCAAGCAACTGATAATGTAAAAGAGATGATTATAAGGTTGGAGGGTAAAATTTTTGTAAACAGTGAATAATTTATTTTTTATATAGACACTTTTAAAGTTTTCGTAAATCCAGCGATTAAGGGTGTAAGGTTAGGGCATAAACTACGGTGGGAATACAGTAGATGGACATTAATCGCAGCTGGATACTGGCTTTTGCCCAAGGGCACGAGCACCAGTAAAACGTAGTACAGTTTTTGCTATTCCTGTCCCTTTACTCACCACCCTTTTTTCTTATCATGACGCTGTCCAGCAAACTTAATACAATCTCGTTATCCTGGTTTGTCAATATTATTTCAAACTTCAGAATACCTCGGTCTGGTTTACTGCGTGATGTAATTTTATCTATACAGCGTATGCTTCCAGTAATGTTGTCACCAGCATAAACAGGCTTTTTAAAGCGTACCTCGTCCCATCCCGCTGCGCCGATTACCGCATCACGCCATTCAGACTGATTTATGAAAAATTGTTTTATACAAAGTGAAAATTGACCTGATGCAATTATTTCCCGGTGTCCCAGTCTTCTCGCTGCCTCATCATCTACATGGATAGGAAGTTTGTCCCATTTATTGTTGAAGTTCAGCATCTCTTCATGGTCAACATAAAAAGGTTCATGCTCTGTTATAGAACCTATAACAATATCATCAAAAAATTGATTGCTCATGTATTTTGTAAATTATTTGTGTAACGGTAAAGCAAAGTTGTTAAATATTGGTTGCAGATTTTTTTACCGCTATGATGAATTTATTTTATTGTCTTATCTCTAAGTTTAAAACGTTGGATTTTTCCTGTTGCTGTTTTTGGTAGTGAAGATACAAACTCTATCCACCTTGGATATTTGTGCAAAGAAATTTTTTGCTTAACAAATTTTTGAATATCATTGGCAAGTTTCTCTGAACCGTTTGTCCCGTTATTAAGTACAATAAACGCCATTGGTTTAAGCAGTTCGTTTTCATCACTCCGGGCAATAACGGCTGCTTCTAAAACATCAGGGAATTGCATGATAGTCGATTCAATTTCAAAGGGAGAGACCCACTGACCGCTTACCTTAAACATATCATCTTTGCGTCCGGAGTAGACATAATAACCAGAATTATTACAGGTGTACTTATCACCACTATGCAGCCAATCACCACGAAATGTGTCACGGGTTTTATCTTCCTGCATCCAGTATCCGGATGCGACACTTGGACCATTAATAAGTAGTTCGCCTATCTCGTTTTGTTGGACATTGTTGCCTTCTTCATCCACCAACATGACTTCATAACCAGGGACTGGTATCCCTGTGGTTCCGTAATAATCATTATTAAGCTGATGACTTAGATAAATATGTAACATTTCAGTTGATCCAATTCCATCCAGGATTGGTACTCCAAATATTTTCTCCCACTTGCGGCCTATATGTTCAGGTAATGCTTCACCGGCAGATACACATAGTCGCAGACTGCTACTTACCGGTTCATCAATATTGGCAAGCATTGCAGCATATAAACCAGGTACACCAAAGTATATTGTCGGTTTATATTTATGAATTATTGACATTATAGTGTCTGGTGTAGGACGACCAGAAAATAGAACTGCGGTGGCTCCAACGTAAAATGGAAATGTCATGGCATTACCCAAACCATATGCGAAGAACAATTTTGCAGCAGAGTAAACTATATCGTTTTCATTTATTCCAAGGACATTCTGACCATATAGTTCAGCAGTATGAAATAGGTTTTCATGGCGATGCATAACCCCTTTTGGTTTACCTGTGGAACCAGAAGAATATAGCCAGAAGGCAATGTCATTAAATTTTGTTTGAGCAGCTTCAAGATGCGTTGAAGCATTTATTAATAAGTTACCAAGTAAAGGGTAACCGTAATTTTCTTTCCCGCAGACCAGAACATTTTTGAGTCCACATTGTTTTTCTATAATCGGTTTGAACAAATGGAAAAGGGTATCACTGACGATGAGGGTTGTTGCCTTACTGTCTTCAAGTATATATTCGTATTCTGGTGTAGTGAGCAGAGTATTTAACGGGATAGGGGTAATGCCTGCTTTTATACATCCCCAAAATACGGCGGGAAATTCAACCGTATCCAGCATAGCCATGAGCACACGTTCATTATTATTAATATCCAGGTGGGTAAGGGCATTACCAGCCTGGTTAACCATTGTTGCCAGTTCAGCGTAACTATACTCGCCTCGTTCATCAACGACCGCAATTCTATCGTGCCGACCTAATGCGATGTTACGATCAATAAATTCTGTCGCTGCATTATAATCATGAGGTACAGCAGGGACAGGACCATTTTTATGGATCATCATCTGTGTGTCGGTGTTATTGCAAGATTACAATAAAAAGATCAGGCCGCAATTTTTACGTATTCGTAATCGCCAGGTTTTCCATTAATACCTGCCTTGGGTGCTGCGATCCAATTTGCAAATTTTCCCGCCTCTGTTTCTGGCACCATGAGTGACAGGATATATTCCAGATCTTCATTGTTGGGTAGCCATTCACTTTGACTATTATTCCAACTGGACTCTTCAATTATATCTCCATTAGGCGTAACAAATACTTCAGAATAATCGCCAACCTTGCGATGGAATGCCTTGTGTGGCAGGACCAGTTTAAAGTCTATACCAAAACTTGAAATAACCTTGTTCCATGTTGCGATAACTTGCTCACAGTCATTGATATAGTCATCACATAATCGGCCATTTACTGCGCTAATGGCAGGCTCATCAACCAGCTCAAATTTGCCGTTAATGTTTCGCAATATAGGATATGTATCATTGTGAAGTTGATGGTCGTCATCAATTTTTGTTTCATGAAATCGACCTTTGACACTTGAGTTAAATGCATTGGCGGCATTTGTAGAAATCTCTGAGCCAAATAGATCTAATGTTACAGAGTAATGAAAATTCATCTTTTTCTGCATAGTTGCAAGGTCTACTACTCCGTATTTGCGGATTGCATCAATAGCAAAGGGATTGGTAATATTATTATCCCTCATTACTTCGCAAGTACGTTGAATTACACGCTCGACACCGGTACGCCCAACAAACATATGATGTCCTTCTTCGGTGAGCATGAAACGTGTGGTCCTTGCTAAAGGATCGAAGCCAGAGTTTGCCAATGCTTCCAACTGCATTTTCCCATCTCGATCTGTAAAGGTCGTAAACATAAAAAATGATAACCAATCTGGAGTTTCTTCATTAAATGCCCCAAGGATACGGGGTTTATCTTCATTGCCTGAGCGTCGTTGTAATAATAATTCTGCCTCTTCACGCCCATCTCTGCCAAAGTACTTATGTAATAAGTAAACCATTGCCCATAAATGTCTGCCTTCTTCTACATTTACCTGAAAAACATTGCGCATGTCATAAAGTGACGGTGCGGTTTTTCCCAGGAAACGCTGTTGTTCTACCGATGCAGGTTCGGTGTCTCCCTGAATGACAATGAGTCTTTTAAACATGGCGCGATATTCTCCAGGGACTTCCTGCCAAACGGGGTCACCCTTGTGTTGACCAAATGATATCTTTCGGTCTTCTTCCTTAGGTGATAATAAAATTCCCCAACGGTATTCAGGCATTTTGACGTATCCAAATTTTGCCCAACCTTCCGGGTCTACACCAACCGCGGTACGCAGATAGACTTCTGAATCCTGGAAACCATTCGGTCCCATGTCCTTCCACCAATTTATAAAATTTGGATACCATTGTTCCAATGCACGCTGCAAACCGCGGTCCGATGACAAATCGACATTGTTAGGAATCAGTGTGTCGTAATTTACCTTGTCAAATGTGCTCATTTTTATACCCTCTTGTAGTCATAGTTCGGCCGTGATCCTGTGCCATATTTTTTTAATGCGCCTTTTTCACTTACCGCATTGGGCCGTTGGAAAATCCAGTTCTGCCATGCGGTAAGACGTCCAAAAATTTTGGTTTCCATTGTTTCTGGTCCAGCAAAACGTAGATTAGCCTCCATACCTGTCAACGCATCGGGTGAATAACTGGCTCGTTCTTCATCCAGTATCCGAATTTCATCTTCCCAATCAAGCTCATCCGGGGTAAAGGTAACCAGTCCCAAATTCATTGCGGCACTAGCATCCAGTGCTGTACCGATGGTACTTCTGGTCTTATCCACGCTTTCCGGTTCACCCAAAAATCGGGTTTGCAGTCGCGTAATCCCATTTGACATAGGAAACGGACCAAAATTTGATTCTGTGAGCGTAATGGTTGCAGCAGGGGCATCATTATTTTCAAGTTGTCCATCCAACATGTAACAACGATCCACAGCAAACAATAATTCAGCAAGAAAGCCAGTAAAGCAACTTCCCTGTTCTACTAGAGCAAAACCAGAGCGCGAGGTTAGATCAATCCGTTTTAGGGTTCGCTTCCAGTACAGCAGTATCTCATTTATGAGCCAGTGATCGGCATTCTTACGCAGGAAACTGTCATAGGATTTAACAATGTCAGAATTACCTAAAGTTTTAAAATTTATGGTACCAATAGTGGATTCGTTGAAGCGTAGATGAAGAATTGCATCATCCAGTTGCCTTACCAGGGCCAATGGCCAGAATAAATCACCCTGTGAAATTACCTTGTCTATATTATCAGTACACACTTGCTCCGGAGTTTTAACGGTTAGAGTGACGTTATTAATTTTACGATCAATTATTAATGAGACATATTGATAATTAATTTCATCGCCGGAAATATTACGCTCAATTTTATTGAGGCTAATGCCATTTGAATTATCTGGTCTTGGTGAATCCACTGCCAGTTGGTTCGCCTTTTCCATAATACGTACTTCATATTTTGAGCGGGGTACTATTTCATCTACCAGGCGCCAGTCCACAGCTCGCTGGCCCTTAACCCCTTCTTCAAGTGTACAAAAAATATCGGCATAATCACGGCGTACTTTTCGTTTGTCGACTATGCGTGTAAGGCCGCCTGTGCCAGGGAGAACCGCAAGTAGCGGGACTTCCGGTAAAGATACTGCAGCGTTTCCATCATCCATTAACATAATGTAATCATTGGCCATGGCCAATTCATATCCACCGCCAGCTGCTACACCATTAATTGCACACAAATATCGTTGACCAGAAAATTGACTGGCATCTTCTATTGAATTCCGGGTCTCATTTGTGAATTTACAAAAGTTAACCTTATGCCCATGTGTCGCAGAGCCGAGCATACGAATATTGGCACCTGCGCAAAAGATATTGTCTTTACCGGAACGTAAAACGACGGTTTTTACTTCAGGATGTTCTATGCGTAGACGTTGCACAGCATCATATAGCTCAATATCAACACCAATATCGTATGAGTTTAGCTTGAGCTCATACCCATCAAACGCAGTCTGACCCTCTGCAACATTCATAATTAACTCGGCGACCTGCCCCGAATACTTGATGGACCAATGATGGTATTGGTCCGGGTGGGTACGAAAATCAAGTATAGAATTCTCGCTAGTTCGGGTATTAGTTACTTCATTAAGCATTATATTGCATGTTCCATGGTTATAGTTGTAAAATAATGCATGATAATAAACAAATCAATACTTTAAGGCAAGCCAATCTGTTGTGATACACATAGAAAATACAAAGGAAATTGGGAAAACGATTCCCCTTGAACTTGAGACCTTGGGTAAACGGGTAAGGCAACTGCGTACCAGTAAACGTCTCACGCGCAAGGCATTATCACACATTGCAGATGTTTCAGAGAGACACCTGGCCCAGTTGGAAACCGGAAAAGGTAATATTTCAGTCGTGTTATTGTCGCGGATAGCAATGGCATTGCAATCAAATCTTGGAGACATATTTCGAAGCGAATACTCTGAGGGTTCAATGGAAGCGGTCATGATCAATGATCTGATACAACAAATAAATCCAGAAGACAGGCAAAAGGCGTTACAGTTATTAATTGATCAATTTGTAAAGATAGATAACCAGAAACGAAGATTGGCATTGATTGGGTTGCGTGGGGCAGGAAAATCAACATTGGGTAAAGAACTTGCCAATCATTACGACATCCCGTTTATCCAATTGGTGAGTGAGATTGAACGCCTGGCCGGTATGAATATTTCAGAGATATTTTCGCTTTCTGGGCAGGAGTATTATCGTCGTTTGGAGGAAAAGGCATTAATGGAGACGCTTCGGCAGTATGATAATTGCATAATCGAAACTGGCGGAAGTATTGTTACAGATTTAAATTTGCTCAACCTGTTATTAAAGTCTTGTTATGTCGTATGGGTTAGCGCTCGACCTGAAGAGCATATGCAAAGAGTTATCGATCAAGGTGACTTGCGACCAATCCGTAATAATGACGATGCAATGTCAGATATGCGACAAATTATTCAACAGCGTGAGACATTATACAAACAGGCTCATGCACATTTAAATACGTCGAATCGAACTGTCGATGAATGTGTACGCGAATTATCAAATTTGTTTCCAAACTAAAGATTAATGTCATTTAATTATAATTATTGTCGGGAGAGTATAGATGGGAGATAGCTTAAGAGACGATTTTCAGACACTTATTAAAACTGTCACTGATTTTATTGGTGATAGGTCCCTGGATGATTCACTAGAATTGGATTTAAACCAGACATTTTCAGCAACGAGTCTTGAGTTCAAGGCGATAGAATCCGCATGTGCTGTAGCAATCAAGGATGGTTGGATGTGCAAATATGAAGCTGCAGGAATCCGTTATGGACGTGTTATCAAACCATCCGATGATCTGAAAGGGTATAGTGTGGATGTAGTTGATATGGAAAATACGAGGGGACCTCATCACCGTCACCCACGTGGTGAGATTGATATGGTTATGCCGACTCAGGGTGATGCATTGTTTGATGGTCAATCTGCGGGTTGGAAAGTATATGCAAGTGGTTCCGCTCATTTTCCCACCGTTACAGGTGGCAGGGCATTAGTATTGTATTTATTACCCGCTGGAGAAATTGAGTTTACTTGAAAGTGAGTGATTACAAACAAAACTAACTTATGAGATACTATCCTTTAATTATCTCCTGGTAATATAATGAAAATTATCTGTCACTCTCCAGGATCATGCCCATGAGTCACTATAAACAAATCCTTGTAGCAGTTGATTTTTCTGATCCTTCTATCAGGGCTTTACAGGTTGCCAGGGATCTCGGTACACGTCTGAATGCAAAACTAATCGTTATTCATTTTGTCCCTATGCGCATTATGGATATGGGTATGGAGGGAGGTGTGGATTTTATAGAAGAGATGCATCAAAGTGAGTTGGCTGAAGCCAGAATAAAACTCGAAAAATTTATAAAAGAGCACACTACATCAGATGACGAGATCGAACATCATCTACGCTCCGGTGAACCGGCAGCCGAGATGAATTCAATGGCGACTGAAGTATCTGCGGATATGATCATTATTGGTACCCACGGCAGGTCAGGAATAAAGCATTTATTAATGGGAAGTGTGGCAGAAAGTATCTTGAGAACAGCCGACGTCCCGGTATTAAGTGTTCGATCCCCTTAACTGGTTATTTAATCTCTCAGCAATGTGGTCGTTTACCTTGTGACATGGCTTGATTAAATAATCGCTGGGCATTTGGCATCGCGCTTTTCAAATCATTAATGCGAGTCTGATGTGATGGATGAGTAGATAAAAACTCTGGAGGTTGTTCCTTGTTTTGTTTACTCATGTTTTCCCATAGTAAAATACTGGCACCCGGTACAAACCCTGCATTCGCCATGTAATTCATTCCCAATATATCTGCCTCACTCTCCTGTCCGCGACCATAAGGAAGAAGTATCCCTGCTTGTAAACCAACACCTAGTAGTCCCAGTAGCTGTGCTTTTTGTGGTGTTACAACACCTGCCATTGTCTGGACCATTTGAAATCCGGATTGTGTTGCATAGGCAGCTGAAATCCTGGCGTTTCCATGATCAGCACTAATATGCGCGACCTCATGACCAATAACAGATGCAAGTTGATCCTGACCATCAGCAACATTGAGTAAACCAGTATAAACGCCGATTTTGCCACCAGGTAACGCAAACGCATTAACAGCTTCGTCTTCAAAGACAACAATCTCCCAGGTAGTATTACCAGGAATTTCACGGATAATAGCGTCGGCAACACACCTGACATAGGCGTTTACTTCTTTATTTCGATTGATGGGAGTACTGCGTTTAATGTCTTCAAATGCGGTAACTCCCATTCTGGTGATTTCACCTTTTGGAACAATTTTTAACTGGCTTTGACCTGTTGGTGATGTGGCGCAGCTAGTAAGCGAAGCTACAAAAAAAAATGAAGCTAAAAAAATAGCTGGAAGTTTATTTAATTTATTTTTCATTAGTGACTTCTCTGAAACAAAAATAAGTTTGTAAAAATAAATAGCCGGGTTACACAATAAATGTGTAACCCGGCAGGGTCAGATCAAAAAACCGGTTTGAGATGAGAGTAATAAACCAAGGGGGGGGTAGGTTCATTCGTCACGTCCAAAGGTTGGATGATCATGATTTTATAAATTTAAAGAATTAATTCTGAGCAATTCGCCAGTTACCATCTGGCTGTTGGCATGCCACACCGTACGCGTTCTCGGTACTCCCGGCGATAGAAACTGTTTGATAAAATTCCCTGCAGTAATTTCCCGATTCTGAATTTCCTTCCCGTGTCGGCGTTATGGTTCCTGAATTTCTACTTTGTGGATTATTCCAGGTAATTTTCTCCCCGATGGGTGCAGCTTGTGCCCTGTTATTTGCATCATTGGCTTTGAGCCTGTCAACTTCATCCATGGAACGACCCACTTCGCTGCCCAATAGGCCACCAATAAATACACCTGCAGCTGTGGTAGCAAGTTTGTCAGATCCGCCTCTGCCACCAAATTGAGCGCCAAGTAATCCACCCAGTGCAGCACCAGTGACTGCACCGACACTTTGTTTTTCGCTATATGAGTTTGTTGCACAACCTGTACTGGCAACAATGATCGCAATGAGGCTGGTTGTTAATATTTTATTATTCAGTGTCTTCATAATTTCACCATATTCGTTGGGTTGAAATAAAGCGGTATACCTTAATTACTTTTATAATCATGTATGCCACCCGTTATAAATTGAGCATAAATTTATAGTCTTGTAGCTAATAACGATTCAGTGCAGTTCAGGTTTACAGGAAAAATAAATATTTGCTGGGAACTTTTACTATGTAGGTATATACATAATTAAAATTCATTGTAGAAATATCGAGATTATTCATTAACGGGTGAATACAAATAATTGAGAGAAACTTAAGCTATACTATTCCAATTGATAATGTGATTTGGAAAACAAGATGGATGAATCAAGTAATGATATTGATCAATATGATTCGATAGCAGATAAAAAACGTCAGGAAGTAGAGCTATCATTCCTCTTCGGAAAAGATATTGTTGAGCAAGCTCGATTGATTGATGTAGTAGATTTGAATCTAAGTGATGCAATGACGCGGAGTATATCTGAAGGGGTGACCCGGCTTAAAAAGAACCGCGATCAACCTGAAAATCAACTAAAGCTAATCAATAATATGACACCAGGCGAGCGGCTGGTGGTATGTATGTGGATCATGGATATGAATCTACTGGATAAACTTCAAAGCAGGAGTTATCTACAGAGCTGATAGTTTATTTATTTTTGTATATTAAATAATCTCTAAAAATTAAATATAGAATTTACCATCAACCTGTTCACATCACCTGTTCTACCGTCATGTACCACACGGAAACCCCAGATATATTCAAGACCGAATTCAAGTTGTTCGATAGGCATCCAGATAATATTCATGTGACTGGATAAAAGCTTTCTGTTTGCTTCAGAATCCTCATCAGGATTCAGTTTATGTATCCCCATACCGAAATCAATATTGCTTGATATGGTGTCGGTCCACATGTGTTTATAGGTTACAAATCCGCCATAGCCGAATTGGGAATCCAGCTTACCTTCGGGTGTGATTGATGCGCCCTGGTCCCTTCCCCCTTCCAGGTAGCGACCA
>JBNMOP010000087.1:0-11787 GCA_051275005.1 Gammaproteobacteria bacterium
TCAGTTCGCTGCGGCAGGCGCCGCTTTTTATCGCAAGGCTAAGGCCGCGGGACGTGGACATGAGTTGCCAACCGAAATGTTTACACAGGATGTACATCCCTGAACAAAAATACTGTCGAGTTATTTCAGTATTTAAGCTGTTAGTATAGATTACTTAACAACACTGGAAAAAATTTAATGAACGCCACAACTCCGAGTTATAAGACACTAAATAGCAAGCTAACAAGAACATTTTTATTTGTCTTATTTAGTTTGTGTTATGCATCAGTTGTTTCTGCGCAATCAAATAGTCAGACGGGCATTGCTCAGGTAAACGGGACCACATTGTATTATGAGGTTGCAGGCGAGGGTCATCCTTTTATATTGCTACACGGTGGTGCGGTAGACAGTAGAGCACTGGATGATCAATTTTCTTTTTTTGCTGAACACTATAAGGTCATTCGTTATGACCTACGTGGAAGTGGTAAGTCAGGTGATCGTGATAAACCCTTTTCTAATATGGATGATCTGTATGCATTATTAAATTATCTGAATATTGAGAAGACATATATATTGGGAATTTCCAGAGGTGGGGGTTTTTCATTCGATTTAGCCGTTACATATCCAGAGATGGTGGACGGATTAATACTTGTGTCCGCTAATATGGGTGCACATGTACCTGCATACACTGAAATGTTTGAGCGATCCACCGCAGCGGGTAAAAAATTCGGTGCAGATGCTGCTGCAGAAGTTTGGGGTACAGACCCGCATCAAGGGCCATATCGAGAATCTGCCCGAGCCCGTGTATTGGAGATACTTACGGATAATATGCCAAGGTTTCGTTATTTTGATGGTTATGTCCCTGTTGAACAGATAGCCGCCTCTGATATCCCACGTTCTGAACGACTTGGAGAAGTACAGGTACCAACTCTTGTAGTTTCCGGTGCGCATGACAATATTGTTGCTAGAAATAATTCTAAAAATTGGGCCAGTGGAATACCCAATGCACAGCTCGTTGTTTTTCCCGATGCTGGACACCTGGTAAATATTGACCAGGTCAATGAGTTCAATTCGGCCGTACTTGAATTTCTTCAAAATCTTTAAACTTGATTAATATAATTATGGTCTAGGAGTAACTGGAAATTAAATTTCAAGTTACTCGGACCCATACTCATTAAAGAATAATGAAAAAATGTCCTTACTGTGCAGAAGAAATTCAAGAAGAGGCAATTAAATGTCGTTTTTGCAATGAGTTTGTTGACAAATTCGGTCAGCCTCAAACCAAATGGTATTTCTCAACGTCTGTTGTTGTTATTGCTCTTGTTTCTGTAGGGCCATTTGCCTTACCGTTAGTGTGGTTACATCCACGCTACAATAACGTCACTAAAAGTATATTAACAATTATAATTACAGTATTTAGTGTCTGGTTATATTTTATGACCAAAGATCTCTATATAACATTAATGCAGCAAATTAGAATGTTAAACCTGTGATAAGTGGTGATAAGTGGGGTCAGATGATAAGTGGGGTCAGATACGACTTTTCTTATGATTAGGTGTAAAAAGTTTCATCTGACCCCACTTATTTAAGATGTTAAACCTGTGAAAGGGAGGGGAGTCAACATTGCGTGAATCAATTTGGTCTCCGATCTATTTTATTACCTTGCTGCCTCGGCTTCCCATTCGGCTATTTGTTTGATCACCTGCTCAGGCTGTATGCCAACTGGTTGTGTATCTAATTCTTCAGCTAAACCAGGATCAAGAAATAATACCTCACCACCAACGAAGGTCATCAGAGGTCGAACAGTTTTAATCATCAAATCTGGAACCGTCTGTTCATTAAAGTAATCCTTGTTCAATACGATAATATCTGCGTATTTACCTTCCTCCAGGGTACCAATCACATCTTCTTTATGTAAATAATAGGGTGCCCATGTGGTTGCTGTCTTTAATGCCCAGGTACGGTTGATCCGTTGATTTGGTGCAATGACCTTTCCCTCACCATTTATACGATTTACCATTTGCCCAAAATAGTAGAAATTTCCTGTGCCTGCTATTTGATGAGAATCTGATTCATATACTGCACGAACGCCTCCTTCTATTATCGAGCGCATAGGTACTAACCATTCCAGATATTCCTCCCCATATTCCTCAGCGATTTCTGCAGCATTAGTTCTGGCGATATACATCGGTGTGCAGCTCATAATGATCCCTAGTCTTGCAAGTCGTGGCATCTGATCAGGTCGAGGATTTAGATTGCAATGGTCTGAGCCATGACGTTTTGATCGAATTTCCTCTGCGCTAAGTCCCGCTTCTTTGGAACCGGCTTCTATCATATCCATGGTGACATCCAAAGTACGATCTCCCGCAATATGCGTATTACCAAATCGTAAACCCATGGCGGCAAATTCTTTCGTCGCTGGCATTCTGCTGCGTAGCAGTTCCCGTTCCTTAATCTGAGGGGGTGCCTCTATGGTGGATGCAAACAATGGGTAGGCACCATCATTGGAGGTATTGCTCCAGGCATTAAACCAAAGTTTGTCAGTACCATATCCTCCAAAGTCATAACCAAGATAAGGATGCCCCTTCATGGTTAGATAGAATGTATTACCCAGACCATAGGCTACCCGAGTCGCCAATTTTTTCTCTGCATCCAGTGCAAGGACGGCGGTTAATTGTTTGGGGGATTCAATGGAGCTTGAAAAAGTCGTCGTACCATAGGCAGTCCACTCTCTGATTTCCTGTCCTATCATTGCTATGGATGCTTTAAGATCATATAACTCCTCTGCAAAGAGGTGCCTGTAAACCGTGGCAGATATTACAATTCCGTTTGTAGGATCGATTTCTGGTGGATACTCACCTGCAAATAATTTGCCATATGTCTCCATAGCCAGTGTGTTCATTACACCTCTATTGCCCAAGATAGCTATCCTTTGTATGTCATTCGCCTCATCCAACATTTGTCGCGTCATTATTCTGTGTGTACGAATCGCAACATTTTTATTTAAACCATCAACACTCCCTGGCCAGTTAATGAGTACCCATTCATTAGGCTCAAGTTTATTTTTTAAATCGGAAATTAAAGCCAGCGTCTTTTTAATAACATCCTGCCACGTCTCGCCATCTACTGCGGTGATTCGGAATTCATTATCTACCCCAGGTCCCCAGTGACTCTGGGCATATTGCCAAATATGGGCATGGGTATCTACAATTCCGGGAATGACAGTACGTCCTTTTACGTCATAGACAGCTGTTTCGGGGCCAGCCAATCTACCAATACTTTCTGACGTCCCCATACTCATGATCCGTCCATCTCGAATGGCTAGTGCCTGATAGGTTGAGCCCACACTCTCATTTACCTCGACATCATCCATACTGGTAATCTTGCCATTGATAATGATTGTCTCCGGGTAGTTCACCAAACGCGGGTCTATCTGTTGAGAAAATCCATTAGCAGTGTAAAAAAATCCTATGCATATCAAAAAGATCTTAAACGGCAGATTAGTTACTTCATTCATTGGTGTGTCCTCTATAATAGGCGTTCAAAATAACAATAAGGTGATAATTTATTACGTATAATAAGTCCTGGTTCTATTTTTTCATTATTCATCGTTGTATTTTAATATTTCCTACACTATGTACGATTGAGTCACGCACGAGGTCATAGGTTAACCTGAAAGACAAATATATAGTGCTGTAGTATCAGACGACTCCTTAATGAAGCTCGCATTCTGATGAATCCTAAATTAAACTTTTTTCCTTTGAGAATCAAACGGTAATAGATAAATTACCATGACTAGGCTATGCTGGGATGGTAATAACATGTTAATGGATAATGGGGTTAAAACTAGCCATTCAGAGTTAATGGCAATAGTTTTAAACGCTATAATTGACATAGTTCATGACAAATAAATATAAGAATGGGGGAATTAAAGATGTTCAGTAATATCAAATCAAATTTTGTTTTTTTCTCGGCTTTCATGCTGATACTTGCTGGTTGTTCCATGGAGGATTCAGGCACTCCGTCGGCTAGTAATGCGACTCAAGGAGCAGATATTAACGCAATTTATCAAGCCGCACTTGCAGATTCTCGACGGCCTGCTGAAGAGGTCGCACGTGATGCAGGCCGTAAACCTGATACGGTGTTGAAATTTTTTGGCATAAAACCAGGGCAGCGTGTCGCAGATATCTCCTCTGGTGATGGATATTATACCCGTATCCTTTCTGGCGTTGTCGGTAGTGAAGGTTCCGTTGTTGCTGAAAACAGCGGACGACGTAGTTCGGATGAAAACCAGGCGAAATATACCGAACAATATTCAAGCTACGAGAATGTTGAATTGAATTTTGAGGCACCTGAAGATATGTCATTACCAGATAATTCTCTGGATGCGGCAATGTTGAGCCTTACCATTCACCATTGGCATCATTCTGACGAAACGGGAGAATTTGTCCCACAAATTGCCCTGGATAGATATCAAAATATTCTACGTATGTTAAAACCTGGCGGTGTACTCGGAATTATTGAACATGCATCAGATGCAGGTATGTCACGTGTAGTAAGTGATTTTATTCATAGGATTCCGAGCGATATTGCTAAAGCTGATCTTACCCTGGCAGGTTTCGTTCTTGATAGTGAAAGCTATGTCCATGCAAATTACCCTGATGATGATACGACTATCAGGTGGACTCAAGATCCTCGTGATGCGACCAACAGGATAGTACATCTGTATCGTAAACCATAAGCATTACTGCATAACAATTAAGACTGACATCGCTTAGGTCAGAATTTGTGAGGGTCAGGGTAATTATATAATTGCCTTGACCCTATACTTAAAACCTACCACTTACAGAATATTTTATTTAGTTTATCTAGTTAGATCATTACTAACAAAACTATAACCTGTCAAAAGCTTGTATCATTATTTAAATTTATTATTATTGAAATCTGTTTTACGTATCCCGCTTATCATCATTAAATATAGCATTGTATAGTTAGCGTAATCCTTCATATTATCTGCCATATTTGAAATAAGCACAGAATTCAGTCAGAGATGTCGAGTTGAATACTAAAGTCTCTAACATAATACGCAATTAATAAATGAAATTAAAAATATTATTAAACATTCTTTTTCTAACGCTTGGCTTTTCTATGTCTTTCCAATCAGTTCTCGGTCAAGAATCATCAGATACAGAAACGATGGCCCGGTTTTCTGACAATGATGAGTCAAATAACGTCGTCAAATATTCCCATGCCTACTTTGATAGATATCAACCACTCACCGCATTGGATATGGTCAGACAAGTACCCGGATTTGTTCTTGAAAATAATGATTCAATTCGTGGCATGGGAAGTGCTTTAGGGAATCTGCTTATAAATGATCGACGCCCCAGCGCAAAACAGGATCAACCTCTGGAAATTTTGGCACGTATCCCCGCTGAACTAGTTGAGAGTATAGAGTTGATCCGAGGCCAGATACGTGACATTGATATGCAAGGACAGTCCAGACTAATAAATATTATACTGATTGAGAATGCCAAGGCTACCATTCAGTGGGATGCCTATCTAAGACAAACCATTGAACATGGAGACATTACCCCCAAGGCAAGTTTCTCACTATCAAATAATTGGCTGGAAACCGATTATAGTTTCGGTTTAAGTTACAGGCGTTCCAGGGTTGGCCATAACGGCATAGAGGATATTGTTGATGGGTTAGGGGCGTTATCTGAAAACCGGATCCTTAATCGAGAAACGAGAAATACCTTTTTTACAGGTAATTTCAACGCATCAAGATGGCAGGGTGAAACTTTTATTCAACTGAATTCTACCTTCACTCATGTCGATCATAGATTCGCCACACTTTCCAGGCGTATTCCCCAGGCGCCAGGCAGTGCTGCACGTACTTTAAACATAGCCAGAAATTTTGATGAACCTGTATTCGAATTTGGTTTAGATTTGGAACGCAGATTGCAATCCGATCTAACGGGAAAACTTATTTTTCTGATCAGCCGTGATTATGAAGATGCAATAGAATCCCAGCGGAACTTTAATGCAGGAGGGGAGGAGACATTGCATCGGATTGCTGATACTTACAATGTAGCAACAGAGGGGATTACACGGCTTGAATTTGACTGGTCAGGTTTTGCTGATCACGCCATCCAGGTTAATTTGGAAGCGGTTTATAATTTATTTGATGGAAAATTTTCTCAGACGGATAATAGTGGACTCGTCCCCATTATAATAAATGTCCCTGGTGCAAATTCAAAGGTTGATGAACTGCGTTGGGACTTCCTGTTTTTGGATAACTGGTCGCTAGGGCAGTTTGAACTGGATTACGGTGTGGGTGTAGAGGCCTCAACCATCACCCAAACAGGCGATGTGAAAAATAAACGTAGTTTTTTCTTTATCAAACCACAAGTCGTCTTGACGTACTCCACTCAGCAAGGTCAACAAACTCGTGTTCGTGTGTCGAGAGAAGTTGCTCAACTAAACCTAGAAGATTTTATTAGCGCTACTGTATTTGAAGATAATGACCTGGCACTGGGCAATCCGGATATTCGTCCCGACACCACATGGATTACAGATATTAGTCACGAACGGCGTATCGGAAAGAACGTTGTGATTAAGCTTACTGCCTTTCATCACTGGGTTTCGGATGTGCTGGATTTATTGCCTCTTTCATCTATTTTCGAAGCCCCTGGTAACATCGGCGATGGGCGTCGGTGGGGAATGGAGATGGAAAGTACTGTTCCACTGCAATGGATAGGATTAACAGATGCCCGTTTGAAGTTAAAGGCGCGTTGGCAGGATTCCACTGTGGTTGATCCTGTAACAGGTGAATCACGTGTTTTTTCAGCAGTCAGAAGATCAGGCCCTAATAATTTTTTTGATGTAGAAAACAAATATGCATTCAGTATAGATTTTCGGCAAGATTTTGAATTTGCTCGGATGGCATGGGGTTATATAATTCAGGATCGCGCAGAACGACCAAGATATAAAGTAAATGAGCTGGAAATATTTAACGAACAGATTGAGATAAATACCTTCATCGAAACCACACGTTGGTTTGGTATAAAGATACGTTTAGATTTTGAAAATATCACCAACTTTGATGAGACGCGTGATCGAACGGTTTATATTGACAGACGTGATCTATCTCCCGTAAGTACAGGTGAATTTCGTAATATTGGAGGAGGCCCTCGGGTGTTTTTAACTTTTAGTGGGACATATTAGTGTTATAGCGAATTATAATTTTTATTTAGAAAAAAATTCTACTACATAGATAATTATTAATATTAATCATCTATATTCATTCAATTTATCCTTGTTTATATTGTGAGAACTTCTAGGATGTTGTTATGAATCTTAGTCATTTGAAAAACACACGTACAATCATTTTATTATTTTTGATTTCCCCTGTTTATTGTGTCTTTGCACAACAACAATCAACCATTACTGCTCGGCAAAATACCGTCCTTTCTGCAAATGAAACACAAGCACAAGTGGTGGAATATAGCGCTGATTTTTTTGATCGGTATCAACCTGACACGGCATTGGATATGGTTCAACAAATCCCAGGGTTCGATTTAGATGATGGTGCACAGTCTCGCGGATTCGGAAGTGCGGCGGGGAATATTCTGATAAATGGACGTCGACCAAGTTCTAAGGAAGATGTGCCCACGGCAATTTTGAGTCGTATTCCAGCACGTCTTGTAGAACGCATAGATCTTATCCGTGGTCAGGTTAGGGGCGTTAATTTACAGGGACAGACTGTAGTAGCCAATATATTTCTACGTGATGATGAACCTGCATCGGTCAGATGGGATACGGCAGTGCGCAAGCATTTTGATGTTGATCGACTTTTCATGACGGGTGACATTTCAGTCTCTGATAGATGGCAGGACATCGATTATAACATTGGTTTAAATTTCGAACGAAATTCAAACGGTGAAAGTGGTATCGAAGATATTTTCAATGGCAGCAACAATCTGGTGGAGAAACGTATTGATGATTCGCTGGAAAGGGGCCATGAGGGTAGCGGTAATATAAGAGCGTCTACCATGTTGGGTGAGACGTTGTTTCAAATCAATACTGATATAAATATTTCAAAAGGAGATAGACTACAGGGCTCCAGACGCATCCCTCAACTATTGACTAGTGCTGCATCCAGATCAGTTTCAATCCGGGATGAGAATGATAATCTTCAGATTGAATTGGGTGCAGATGCGGAACGAAATATTTTCCGTGATGTGGATGGAAAAATTATATTGTTATATTTCCGTCGCGATCAAGATTCAATTTCAACGCAAGATACAGTAAACGCATCAGGTAAACCCTTATCAGCTAGACTCGCCAATAAAAAAACGGTTGCAACAGAGGCCATTGGGCGCCTGGAATTAGATTGGTCAGGTAGGATAGGACACGCTATCCAGTTGAATCTTGAAGGGACATTTAACGCTTTAGACGGTTCACTATTTCAAACTGTAGATTCTGGCACTGGGCCGATAGAAGTAGATGTTCTCGGGGCCAATACCCGTGTGGAAGAAACTCGTTGGGATCTTTTGCTAAAGGACACATGGACATTGGGGAAGTTTGAGTTCGATTACGGACTTGGGATGGAATTATCACAAATCTCACAGAGCGGTGATGCAGAAAATGTAAGGGACTTTACGTTTCTAAAGCCGCATAGCATATTAACTTATTCTCCTGATCAAGACGTGCAGACGCAAATACGTGTGGCGCGTGAGGTCTCACAACTGGATTTTAATGATTTTGTCAGTGCAACGGTATTTGAGGATGATGATATTGCCCGTGGGAATCCTGATCTGCGGCCGGAGACAACCTGGGTAACAGAAATTAGCCATGAAAGGCGATTTGGTGAGTTAAGTGTCGTACAACTTACCGTGTTTCACCATTGGATATCCAATGTGCTGGATTTGTTGCCGTTATCATCGGAATTCGAGGCACCTGGGAATATTGGTAAGGGGAGACGCTGGGGCGCAGAATTTGGGAGTACGCTACCTTTGGATTGGTTGGGGATAGTAGGCTCGCGATTAGATATCAGTGCGCGTTGGCAAGATTCTACAGTGGTTGATCCTGTAACGGGGGATCATCGTGTTCTGTCTGGAGGCAAGGGGTTTAGTGGTTTTAGTCGGACGTCCAACAATGCCTTTCGCGGTGATTATGAGTATGCACTTATTTTTGATTTTCGTCAGGATTTTGAACAGGCCAAAGTTGCCTGGGGTTGGGTCGTACGTGGACGTTCACATAGGACACTATTTAATGTTAATGAGCTGGATGTATACGACGAAGGTATTGAGTCAGATGCCTTTATTGAAACAACACGTTGGCTGAATTTAAAGATACGCATCATCGGAGAAAATTTGACGAATGCGAGACAACAAAGAAATCGAACTGTATTTTTTGGAGAACGTGACCTGTCACTTGTAGACTTTTTAGAAATCGAGAAGGACAGGGATGGTAGACGTGTAATATTACAGCTCAGCGGAAGTTTTTAAATTAAGGAATCTCTGATTAAGTCAGAGGTTCCCGCCGCATAGGTATGTGTTTACATAATCAAATACTGCAAGTATCTGATTATGTAAACACATAAAAATCACATTTTTTATAGCGTGTATTCTGATAAGTCCCGGATGGACTAATTTAGAGCTTCCTTAATATAATCAAAAGGTCGTAGTCATTTATAAATTCATTACGATCTTTTATTTTTAGCGTTCTTTTTTCAACCTTTCCAGGTATGCCCTTTCCCAACCATCAATGATTCTATAATAACCTTCGGGATCAATAAACGGGTTTACTTCTGGATTGTTTTTCAGCATCTCTATCTTTTTAGCCAGATTAAACCAGTAACCGTGGGCGCCAAGAAAGACATCCACAGGTAATGTCTTTGCTACAGCAAATGAATAGGCAAAGGCCTGTGGCATCTCTGGATATTTAGGGTTACCTACCAGCGGACTGTTTCCGTCCATACGTAGGCCGCATATAAGCACCAGATCATATTTTTTACCTTCATCCTCTACCACTGCTGACCAGGTAGTACATCCCTTGGTGTGTCCTGGGGTGTAGTGGGCGGTTAGAATAGTATCACCCAATTTTATTTCTTCCTGGTCACCAATAAATCGATCAACCTTTGTCTCATGCCACGGGTCTCCTTCTCTGAAGTCTGCGACGCCACCGGTTTCAATAATTTCAGCATCAGCTTCGTGTGCCAACATGGTGGCACCGGTTACTTCCTTCATCAGTGCATGTCCACCAACATGGTCATGATGGGCGTGGCTACTTAAAATGATCTTGATGTCTCGGACATTAAAACCCAGTTTTTCAATATTAGCCTGTATATCTGGGACATATTCTTCAAAAGTGGTATCGATCAGGATGTGGCCGTCATCGTTGGTGAAAAGGTAAGAAGGGTTATGCAATGTCTTACCGACATAGTAGACATTATCTATTATATGAAACGGTTCTATCGGGTTATTACGTTCAGCTGAATCCCTGCCTGGTGCAGGAGCCAGTTGTGCCGATATTGGATTACTAAATGTTAGTGTAATTATTGAAAATATATATAACAATTTAGACATGCTTATTTTGCAAGATGTTTTCTTTTGATGTATTAATTTAGATGTCATATTGTCTTCCCCTTTTAATTTGTTCTCTAATAAAATGACAATTTCCTGATTTAAAGACAGAGTACTTCATGTGTTCAATAATAAAAATAGATTAGGCATAAATTGTTTCGATTGCTTTTTTACAAGGCTGTTAAGTCATAGGATTGTTCTGGATTGGCAGCATTCAAAAATAGTGTTTTTCTATCGTTGTTTATCCATACGATTACTCGACTGGTAAAATTGTCAAAAATTTTTCTAAAGAGATCGTGGCTGATTTTTAATAGTCCAGCGTCATCTACGGAAAACTCCTGCAGTACAATGATAAATTCGCCTTCTAGTTCTGCGCCGACAAGGTAAATATCTATGGGCGTGTTATTAATTTTTAATTTAAATGCTGTTTCAACTTGTAAGGCAATATGTGCTTTTCCTTTTAAGGAGTTGAGATCTCTGGATTCCTTGTCCAGGTTAGGCAGGTTATTTAAAACATATTGGGCATCATGCAAGTGTATGCGGTGTACAACCTCCATCATCTCAGTGCGGGGATTGCGGGTAATGGTCGTTAATGATTCTTCATCACGATGAGCCAATAATTCTGTACTGAATAATAATGTTAGCAGGCATATCGTAAATCGAAATTTCATTATCTAGCGGGTTCCATGGGCATATTGTTACACTCACAATCCTTTCCCCCTCCCGATTTATCGTCACCTTTTAATTCAACCAGGGTTTCAGACATCAGATTACGGCGCTTTTCATCATTTTTGTAGAGTTCAATACGTGTTGGAATTATTTTCCTGGGGTAATGATTATCGGTCCTGTCTGCGTCAGGTGTCTGATGTCCAGCATCCAGGATTATTGATTCTATTTTTCTTTGTGTAATCCACATTTTGGTAACATGATCGGCATCTCTACGCCAGATTTCTGCGGGGAGTTTTACTTGTTCTGGTTTGCCACGCTCATATTCAATGGTGAGGGCCAGAGGAGTTACCAGTCCACCCTTATTTTCGAAATCGATAAAGTAGATCAGATCATTATCTTTAAGTGCTCGCTGCAACGCCTGCCTTTCCCAATCTTCCAGTCCCTCCAGTTCATTTTTGTAATCATTACGTTTTTTGTTGGTTACCGTGAACCTGTCGTGTTAATTATAGTAATAATTTTTCTCAGGGATTCGTTGTAACCCGGTGTT
>JBNMOP010000088.1:0-11725 GCA_051275005.1 Gammaproteobacteria bacterium
TCCATGGGAAAGCGGAACACGGCCGAATTAGTGAGTGATGCCTTAATGATGGGGTTATGGAGACGAGGCGAGGTAAAGGATGTGATCGTGCATTCCGATCGGGGAAGTATCTATGCTTCGAAGGACTATCAGCAGAGACTGATTGAAAATGGGCTACTCTGTAGTATGAGTCGTAAGGGAGATTGTCTGGATAATGCGGTGGCGGAAAGTTTCTTTGGAACCTTGAAGACAGAATTAACAGATCACGAAGATTATCTCACCCGAGACCAGGCCAGACAGAGTATCTTTGAGTACATTGAAGTGTTTTACAATCGACAACGGAGACATTCTTTTTTGGACTACATGACACCTGTGGAATTTGAAAGAAAATATGTCTCTTGATTTTTAACTCCGTTTTATTGGGGGAAGCTCACATCTGAAAAGAGCTTTATGGAATATTGCTGAGATTAAAATAATCATAGATTTGAATTCAATCGGGGTTGCACCTACCGTAAATATAACAATCGTATCCGAAAAAGTAACAATATGCGTATGCTCAAATACTCGTAAACGCTCATCAGTACCTAAAAATTCATACTCATAACATTACGGCTTTATCGCGAACATCAACTAAATCTTAGAGCATTCCCCAAGCTTCTGAAAAATTCTTCTCGACAAGTGTGGACATACCAAGAATATCAATATGTGCAACAAATCTTGGAGCAGAATATTCACTCATTACAATCATACGATAGATCTAAATTGGCAATAAACTGAAGAAATTTTTTTTATTGTCCAAAACCCATTGTTCATAAGATAAGACTTTTCGATTACTTTCATAGCATTACACCTATTTCACCACACCACCGTAACATTACTATCAATCCCCCAATAATTCTGCGCTTATCTCATATTTCTGCAATAGAAAAGCACGTTTCTGATTGTGGATTTAGATGATTTAAGTGCTTCAGTCCTTTCTTCACTTGTCATATTGGCAAGATAAGCGTAATTTTTTTGTTTCGCACTGCAAGGAATTTAAAATTTATATTCCTATAAAAAAAACTGATTATTATGTGTCTGTAGCTTTAGGTGATCTTATAAACATAATCGTCATAAGGATGACCCCAACAAAAACAACTATGGAAGAAATTGCTAATACCGGGTCTATCGTCTCAATGTCTACAAAGTGACCATAATATAAAAATAGCCCTATCAATAAAGTAACTGTGCCAACTTGATGGATATAAAACTGGGTGATTGACAGTTTTGACGTCGTATTATTTAGCCACAGTTTATGACAAAGACCATATATAAAAGACACAACAAACCCTAATAACATAATGTGAGCGTGTGTAACTAATTGCCCATGATTTTTTGATGCGGCCATATATATCCCCAGACCTAATCCAATAATTGCATACACCAAACCAGTAATAACGTATTTTCTATCCATCCCCCAACTCCTTATTAGTTCATGCTTAAAAATATTTACATAGGCCAGTGTGTTCACATTATGATAATTATAGAACCTCGGAGTTTTAAATTCATAAATTTTTATCTGCTAGAATCATAAACCATGAATAAACCTGACTTAATTGAATTGCTATCAATCCGTCAAAAACACTTCCCTGATGGTGATGTTGAATTGGCAGTAAATGCCATTCTTAAGCATATGACTGATACATTATCGAACAGAGGGAGAATTGAGATCCGCGGATTCGGAGTATTTTCAATTCACTATCGTCCAAAAAGAATTGGTAGAAATCCTAAGACAGGCGAGTCAGTACCGATACCAGCAAAATATACTCCACATTTTAAGCCGGGGAAAGAATTGCGCGAACGAGTTAATGGTGGAGTAAATCCGAAATCTTAAATAATTAAATCTTATTGAGATTGATTCACCATAAAATACTGGAGGTGGTACCACTTTCGGATGCACCTCAGAACTAGCCAATCCAAAAATACGTGACCTAATTCATAAAACTCCACAGATTCTGCGTAGTTAAATTGGAGCGGGTGAAGGGAATCGAACCCTCACTATCAGCTTGGGAAGCTGAAGTTCTACCATTGAACTACACCCGCAATCTTTCAGAATATGAAATCAAACACGGAATAATCTACAAAATCGAATCAATTCCGTGTATCTAATCGATTTTCATATACACATTATCATATAAAAACCCGGACATCGGTCACAATATTAGTTAGGGACGAATGATAATATCAATTTTTATTTAGGCGTAATTTTGCCTCATTTATTATCCATATATCGCTTTTTTAAGGTACTATGTTGAACAAGAGGGTGCGATCATTAGTCAGGAACTTGCCTGTACTTACCCAATAATAATAAAATTAATAATTATCATTAACTTATGTGATAATAATAACAAGAAAGCCCCCGGACAGGTGGGTGATAGGGAATAATAAGACCAATTTCACATGGCAAATAACAACTTAAAAACCGTCCTGGTTGTCGATGATAGCCCCACACTCGCAACACTATTCTCGCGGGCAGCCGAAAATATGGATGTTCAACTTGAGATTTGTGACAAGACATCTCTTGCCTGGACTTACCTGGAATCAAACAAGCCAGACTTGATATTTTTAAATATCAAAATGCCCGGCAAGGACGGTCTTGTTACCCTCAAAGAACTAAGAAAACAGCCTCTACACAACAATACCCCTGTTGTAATGATCAGCTCTAAGGATTATGCTCAGGACAGATCCATTGCCAATGAATTAGGCGCTCTGGAATTTATTACCAAGCCTATGCCAATTCAGGTAATCAAAGATGCCCTCATCAAGCACCTGGATTTTGATTCACCATAATAAATTAAATAAGATTACCCATATATGAGTAACGCATATCTCCGATTTTGGGGGGTCCGTGGTTCCTATTCTGCGCCCTTCGACACCCACCTTGGAGTAGGTGGGAATACTTCTTGTGTAGAAATACGCATGGATGACCACGTTATTTTGTGCGATGCAGGCACAGGCATCATCCCTTTTGGTAATGAAATAATTAAACAAAGCGACGTCAAGGAATTGATGATCATTCTAACCCACTACCATTGGGATCATATTTGTGGGTTACCGTTTTTCGTACCGGCCTTTATCCCTGACTGGAAGATTAACTTTTTTGGTCCTGGGGAAAGCGCTGCAGATATCAAAGAATGTGTCTCAGCACAAATGCGCGCACCCTTTTTTCCTGTGGGAACTGAAACATGGTTGGCAAATATTAACTACCTGGTACCACCGGCAGAGGGCAATACACTTAACTACGGTCCTATATCTTTCAGCTATCAAAGTGTTCATCATCCGGGTACAACTTATGGTTATCGTATAAATATAAATGGTAAAACAGTTCTATATATTTCTGATAATGAATGCCTGTTCTTGAATAAAGCCATACGCGATAAATATGCAGAACTAAACCGTGAAGAACAACAACTGTACGATGCCATGCAACAGGAGGAATATAACTCCGAGCTGGATCTAATTAAGGATGCAGACATTCTTATCCATGATGCCCAGTACACCCCTGCAGACTATAGTAAGAAACACGGTTGGGGGCATTCCTGCTATATCGATACCGTCAATACCGCCATAGATGCTGGTGTTAAGGAGTTATATCTTTATCATCATGATCCAAATTACGATGACAACGCCATGGCAAAAATAGAAGAAAATGCCAATGCGATAATTGCAGATCGCAGTTCTGAACTTAAATGTTTTGT
Organism: Gammaproteobacteria bacterium; assembly: GCA_051275005.1. GTDB lineage: Bacteria > Pseudomonadota > Gammaproteobacteria > Eutrophobiales > Eutrophobiaceae > Eutrophobius. The sequence goes on from JBNMOP010000088.1 coordinate 3,717, forward strand.
TGCCAAGGAAGGTATGATCGTCGAAATTTAACGTCACACAAGTTTGATTACTCAACCTGTTTTTTTATGCAAGTTACTATTATTGGCATCAACCATAAAATAAAATGGTAGCTGGCCGCAAAGCCTATCTCAAAGGTCGTATGTCTCTACATGCTTACGCCAGTGCCTCCTCACTGATTGAAAGAATATTTAATAATTAAAAATCAGACAGGATTAACAAGATTAACATGATTTTTTCTAAGTAATTTAATAGATATAGCAAAGACGTTCATACTCTTTCATTTCAATTCTTTTTAATAATCTTGTTAATCTTGTAAATCCTGTCTATTAATTTTTAAATTCTGATGAATCCTGTATATCCTGTCTATTATTTACTTTAACTGAACAAGAATGATGGAACCAACTCACAATCGAAGCATCCGCAGTTATGTCCTAAGACAAGGCCGTCTCACAGATGGTCAGGCAAAAGCACTGGAACAATATTGGCCAAAATTTGGAATAAAATTCAGCAATGATCCTTTAAATTTACCCATCATATTCCATAGAAACTCACCCAAAATTCTCGACATCGGTTCAGGTATGGGGGAAACACTAATCGAACTGGCCGGGCGCAATCTGGATAACGATTATCTCGCGATTGAAGTCCATCGTCCGGGCGTAGGGTCTTTAATACGTAATGCTGCCAAAAACAATCTTGGTAATATTCGTGTCATTAATCACGATGTTATGGATGTATTACAATACCAGCTTGCGGATAATTCATTGGATCAAGTCTACATATTCTTCTCTGACCCATGGCCAAAAAAGCGCCATCATAAACGTAGGTTGGTTAATCATGCATTTTTAAACCTACTCATACCTAAATTAAAATTAAATGCCCGTATTTTTCTCGCAACAGATTGGGAAGACCTGGCGAATCATATGCTTGAGGTATGCGACCAATATCCCGGTCTGATAAACATTGCCGGTAAAAATAACTTCACCCCGAGGCCACAGTGGCGACCCCTAACTAAATTTGAACAGCGCGGAAAGAAACTTGATCATGACGTTTGGGATCTTTGCTATTGTTTGGCATAGAATTTTGACAGGATTTACAAGATTAACATGATTTTTTATAAGTAATTTAGTAGATATATATGCAACAAAAACATTCATAAACTTTAAATTCAATTCTTTTTAAGAATCTTGTTAATCTTGTAAATCCTGTCAAAAATATCAACTTCAGAAATACTTATATCTTCTCATCTAGCTCTACATTGATTATTAATCTGAAATCATTTAATAGTTTTATCCTGTATAAATCCTGTTAATCCTGTCTAATCTTTTATTTCTCACTAAGACTAATCAAATCCATAAACGACTCAATCGCTGGAAAGTCATCTTGTTCTTGATTCGGTTTAGTACTATCGGGTTTGGCGATCGATAACAAATATTGAATGCCGTACTTTTGCGCCGAATGCAGCACGCTAATATTATCATCTATGAATAATGTACGGGATGGGTCAAATGAATACTGTAAACGAAATGCCTCCCAGAACTGGACATCCTCCTTGGGAAATCCAAAAGCATGAGAACAAAATACATCATCAAAGTAATCACCTAGCTTGGTGCAATTAAATTTCATGTCTATTAGACCCTGGTGAGCATTTGTCACCAGGGCTATCTGTTTACCGCTATCGATAAGGAACTGCAGAAATTCAAGGGCCGCGGGTCTTTCCTTGATCATATGACCAAGATCAGCCTTTAAAGTGAGAATATCCATACCCAGATGATCTGACCAATGGTCCAGGTCATACCAGGCCAGGGTACCGGCCCATTGATAAAATCCTGGCATCAATGCCTCCTTGGCGGTATCGATATCCAGGTTATTTCGCTCCCCCCACTTCTGCGGCAGGTATTCTTTCCAGAAATAGTTATCAAAATGTAAATCCAGCAAGGTTCCGTCCATATCTAACAGGACGGTATCAATTTCTTTCCATATAATCATACTAATCAGACCATCTTATCTCGGGGTATTTTTTAAATGAAGTATAAAGGATTATCCGATTATCCGCCGGAACAACTACTAGAGCCGGTATTGGATATCTCAAGGCGAGCATCACATGCTATTCTTGAGGTTTACAATTCTGATTTTGGTGTGGAGAAAAAAGACGACAACTCCCCCCTGACCGCAGCTGACATGGCCTCACACACAACAATCTGCAATGCACTTAATGATCTGACCCCGGAGATCCCCATACTTTCAGAAGAATCGGTCAGCATCCCATACGCTGAACGCAAGCAATGGGAGTTGTACTGGTTGGTGGATCCCCTGGACGGCACCAAGGAGTTTGTTAAACGCAACGGCGAGTTCACGGTAAATATTGCGCTGATCTATCAACATCAACCTGTATTGGGAGTCGTTTATATTCCGGCGACGGATGTCGGTTATTACGCCAGTCAAAACAACGGAGCGTTTAAAATTATCCCAGGTAATACAATATCTGAAATAAATACGCGAAATACTGCAGCAGATAATATTACCGTCGCCGGTAGTCGTTCTCACGCCAACGACCTGCAAAAGCGATTCTTCCAGACGCTGGGACCGAACACCGAAATAATAAATCGCGGCAGCTCATTAAAATTCTGTCTTATCGCAGAAGGGAGTATTGATCTTTATCCACGGTTTGGTCCCACATCAGAATGGGACACCGCCGCCGCCCATTGTGTGGTAAGAGAAGCCGGTGGAGACGTAACTGATATGCAGTTCAATTCACTTACCTACAACACAAAGGATTCAATATTGAATCCACACTTTCTGGTAATTGGTGATACAGAATTTAACTGGTTACCTTATCTAGAAAGCGCAAAAAAATAATTGACAGCAATAAAGAGTGAAGTTTTTTATAACCAATTTCGCCATATAGTTCTTATAACGTCGTCATACTGGCGAAAGCCAGTATCCAGTGAACTAAGTAATTCAATAAATTTTACATGTTAAATAAATTAATGACCTACACTAAGCACCTTCGATTAAAAAAAATTGCAACAAGTCTCTTGCTAGTATTACTTATAGCCGGCGTACTGATCGAATCAACACTGCCATCGACAATCAACAACGACACCATTAACCACCTGGACAAGTTGGTCCATTTTCTTATCTATGGTGTGATTTCATACTTCACTGCAATTGTATTTATGATCTATGGTATTAAGCTTACTGCTTACAAACTTGTGGGGATCGCCTTGTTCGCAATAACCCTCGGTATCATTGCAGAAACCATCCAATCACATACCCCCGATCGCGATGCGACAATCTATGATGTCTATGCCGATGTAATCGGTGCCTGTTTTTTTCTAATACTTATAAAGATACAAATTATCTATCAATTAAAATCAACCCCCTGATGCTGCACCCCAAACGCCTCACCCTTCACTCCTCACAAATTTAAATCATCTTGTAAATCCTATTAATTCTGCCCCGATACAGATACATTCCCCCTCAAATGTAAATAAAGTAATCTTGCAATCTACCCCATTGAGGTATAGTATTTTTCTATGGAGATTATTGAGATACCTCACTTTACTGAGGTAGTAATGGATTACATGTCGGACGAGGAATATGCGGTATTCCAATGGTATCTCGTCTTAAACCCCGATGTCGGTGATCTGGTGAGTGGCACCAGTGGCGTAAGAAAAGTACGATGGGCGCCTGCACAAACTGGCAAACGTGGCGGTCTCAGAATTATATATTACTACAGACCAAATATTTCTGAGATATGGATGCTTACAATATATTCAAAGACCAAAAAGAATGATCTCACCACAAGAGATAAAGATGTGCTGAGACAAATAGTACGAGAAATTAAAAAATGAGTAATGATTTGAAAATTGACCTTGAACAACAATTATCTGCCGTACGTAGTCATAAAAATGGCAAAAAAAAGTTGCGTGCTTATCAACTAAAGGCACCAGGCACACCAAAAAGAATTCGTTCTCAACTCGGCTTGTCGCAGACAGCCTTCGCTGCGTTACTAAATATTTCGGTTAAAACACTACAAAACTGGGAACAAGGACAACGACAGCCTCAGGGTCCAGCATTAGCATTGCTTCGAATAATCGAACAGCACCCTGAAGTATTACTTAACTGAAAGTAATATTATTCAACTTGTAAATCTTGTTAATCCTGTCTAATTTTTTTTATCTGCCATTAGGGCGATAATTGTTTTACTGGACTCCCAGCCCCTGCACTCGCGGGTGCATGCTCCGACATCCAGGGATAACAAAGAGAGCAACGATGTCATTCCTCACCATTCCAAAATATCCTGTTTTATCCTGAACAAATCTTGTTCATCCTGTCCATTCTATTCTCCCCACCCCTCACTCCCTACCCCTCACCATCCTTAATGCTTTCGTAAGCCCAATCAGTTAAAATCTATCAATAAACTTACGGACACCACCAAACCCATGACAAAAAAAGCATTCATAACCGGTGTCACCGGCCAGGACGGTGCCTATCTCGCGGAATTCCTATTAAACAAAGGTTACGAGGTGCACGGCCTGAAACGACGCGCCTCATTATTCAATACCGCTCGTATTGATCACCTCTACCAGGACCCTCATGTAAAGGACAGACAATTTATTCTTCACCATGGTGACATGACCGATGCATCAAGCCTCGTTCAGATCATCCAAAAAATTCAACCCGATGAGGTCTATAACCTCGCTGCTCAAAGCCATGTGGGGGTATCCTTCGAGCAACCCGAATACACCGCCGAAACAGATGGCGTAGGCACATTAAGGATTCTCGAGGCTATTCGCATACTCGGACTGGAAAAGAAAACCCGGATTTACCAGGCATCAACTTCCGAGCTTTATGGCAAGGTCCAGGAAACACCTCAAACCGAGACCACACCCTTTTACCCACGATCCCCCTATGGTGTTGCCAAGCTCTATGCTTACTGGATCACTGTGAACTACCGTGAGGCCTATGGTTTGTATGCCTGCAATGGCATCCTCTTTAATCACGAGTCACCTATCCGAGGTGAAACCTTTGTTACCCGCAAAATCACGCGCGCATTGGCTAGAATAAAGATGGGATTACAGGACTGCCTGTATCTCGGTAACCTTAACGCCAAACGCGACTGGGGCCATGCCAAAGATTATGTGGAAATGCAATGGCTGATGCTACAACAGGATGAACCAGAAGATTACGTCATCGCCACCGGCGAACAACACTCTGTTAGAGAATTCATCGAAGAAGCCGCAGCGCATATAGATATACAAATCTCCTGGAAAGGCGAGGGCAGCGAAGAAAAAGGTTACGATAAAGACGATAACTGCATTGTCGCCATTGATCCTAAATACTACCGCCCCACAGAAGTGGATACCCTACTTGGCGATCCAACCAAGGCCAAACAAAAACTCGGCTGGTCACCCAAAGTCACATTCAAAGAACTCGTTAAAGAAATGATCGAATCTGATCTGGAACTCGCCAAGAAAGACGCCCTCCTCAAACAACACGGCCACAAGATTCTGGACCAACATGAATAGTTTTATCGTCGTCATACTGGCGCTCGTGCCCTTGGGTGCTTGTGCCCTTGTGCCCTTGGGTAAAAGCCAGTATCCAATCATTATTGAATTTTATTAATCTTGTAAATCCTGTCCATTATCGTCATTCCCTGTCGTCGGAGCTTGCCTCCGCGAAGGCGGGGGGCGGGAATTCAGTATTTAATGTATCCTGAATAAATCCTGTCCATCCTGTCTATTACTATGGATATCACCTCTCACTCCAAGATCTACATCCCCGGAACCAAAAAGAACCTGTAAAAAGCAACGGAATATCGTAAAATACCCAGATGTATTACCCCGATAAGGAATGAATTAAATGGCCGCCAACCTTAGAGAAGCCCTACATCATTTAGCTGATCAATTACCGGACAATGCGACATGGAAAGATGTGTTGTATGAAGCATATGTACGCCAGGAGATCGAGGCTGGACTGGGGGAAGCGCGACGCGGTGAATTTTCGAGTGATGAGGAAGTAAAAGAAACTTTTGCAAAGTGGGGCGTACAGATTGAAACTGAAATGGACTAGTCGGGCCTTACAACAACTAAAAGATGCACAAAATTATATAGCACAAGACAATCCCACCGCTGCCCATGACGTGGCAGAATGTATAGCTCAAGCAACTCGTTTATTGCTCACACAACCCCGGATAGGACGGCAAGGTCGAGTGGATGGAACCCATGAATGGGTCGTTAGTCAAACCCCTTACCTTATTGTTTATGTGATAGAGCACGATACACTGCTAATCATCCGGGTCCTCCATAGCAAACAGAACTGGACTTCTACCCCACTCCTGAACAGGTAGATATAAAATTAAAATTTTAGAAATATAATACAACTATTTTTTAAACTGCCATCATTCGTCATTCCCGCGAAAGCGGGAATCCAGTAGACTAATAATCAATAACATTGAAAAATCTGAATCTGAAGAATGAATAACACTCCTAACCCCTCACCCCTCACTCCTCACTCAAAGATCTACATCGCCGGCCACCGCGGTCTCGTCGGCTCCGCCATCCTCCGCCTCCTAAAAAAACGCGGCTACAAAAACCTGGTCACCCGTACTAGCAAACAACTGGATCTTCGAGATCAAAAAGCCACAAAAAAATTCTTTGAAAAAGAAAAACCTGAATTCGTCTTCCTGGCAGCCGCCAAGGTCGGTGGCATCCTCGCCAACGACAGCTACCCGGTGGACTTCCTGCAGGACAACCTACAGATCCAAACCAACATTATCAGCAACGCCTACAAATCCGGCGCAAAGAAATTACTCTTCTTAGGCTCATCTTGCATTTACCCTCGGGACTGCCCACAACCCATGAAGGAAGAATATCTATTAACAGGACCACTGGAAAAAACCAACGAATGGTATGCCATCGCCAAGATAGCCGGCATTAAACTCTGCCAAGCCTACCGCAAACAATACGGTTTTAATGCCATCAGCGCCATGCCTACGAACCTGTATGGCCCCAACGATAACTTTGATCTAAATACGTCCCATGTTCTCCCAGCACTTATCCGAAAGTTCCACGAGGCAAAAATCAACAATCAACCAGAAGTTATCATCTGGGGCACCGGCACACCCAAACGAGAATTTCTTTACATAGATGATCTTGCTGACGCCAGCTTGTTCCTAATTCAAAACTATGACAGTGAAGAGATCATCAATATCGGCACCGGCGAAGATGTCACTATCAAGGAACTGGCAGAATTAATCGGGGAGATAGTCAACTATAATGACAAACTGACCTTTGATACCAGCAAACCCGACGGAACACCCAGGAAATTACAGGACGTATCCAGGCTGAATACGGCAGGATGGAAATTTAAAACCAATTTAAAGGCAGGGATAACTAAAACGTATAACTGGTACAAAAGAAATCCGTAATGTGTGATTGCAATACCTGCCCCCTACTATTAGGTGAAGATCATGCAATCGCTTCCAGTCCCTTTTTGTAGACCATATTAAGAAGCTTCATGTTTCCGCCGTAGGGCGTGACTTCACCGCGTTCCCACTTTTGATAGGTAGAAGGACTGACGTTCAGATACACAGCCATTACATTCTGACTGACCCCAGCCTTAACGCGTATCTGTTTGATCTGTGCCGGGGTCAATTGCCTGACCTTCGGCAGTGCCAGCATCTCCAGTTGACGCATTGTCACTTTGTCAAATTTCAGATCTTTGCCGGTTTCCAAAGCAACCTGGATTAGTGATTCTCGGGTCATAAGTTTATATCTCTGGTTTGTGTCAAATTTCTATCAGGCTCTTGTCATTCAGCCGTTCTTCTAATTCATCACTGGAATAATCCAGTAGAGTTTTCGCGATTAACTTGTACACAGCTACCTCCTTCACGGTGAGGTTGTCCCGCTGATTCTTCTCAAAACCGTACAGGAAGAACGCCCTGCTGCCGTGCTTTACAGCAAGCAGGGTACGACCACTTCCGCGCTTACCGCGCCCCGGTAGT
>JBNMOP010000089.1:0-11511 GCA_051275005.1 Gammaproteobacteria bacterium
CCATCCATGCATCTTAAAATAATTTGCAACACTTCCAATAGCATCTGCTACATTTTCCCAAATATCTATCTTTCCGTCATTGTCGAAGTCAATCGCATAAGTTCTATAACTGCTAGAAATAAACTGCGGAATGCCCATTGCACCGGCATATGAGCCTTTTATTATATTTGGATCTATACCCTGTTCTCTTGCCAGAAGGAGAAAATGTTCGAGTTCACTTCTAAAAAAGCTGGCTCTTTTAGGGTATCGAAATCCAAGCGTTACTAACGAATCTACTACATTGTAACTGCCTTTATTACTTCCATATCTGGTTTCTACTCCAATAATTGCCGCAATGATTTCCGGTGGAACACCAAATTTATCTTCTGCTGCATCCAGCAATTCTTTGTTTTCTGTAATAAATTTCCTACCAAGTTCTATCCTGTCTTTTCTGATAAAAATTTGGCGATATTTGTACCATGGCATAGCTTCAGCAGGTCGGGATATAGCATCCAGAATTGATGTCGAAATCTTTGCCTTGCTAAATACTGTATTGAGGTGTTTTATATTAAACCCATGTTTTTGAACCATCTGATTTATAAATTTTTGTACATCTGGTTCATTATGAATGTCTGCATAGACAAACTGTGACATAATTATTAGAAATAACAGTATGTTTATTATATTAAATGCTTTTTTCTTCATTTTTTATTAGTCCGATAAAAAACGTCTATTAGTGTGAATTGCCATTATCACTCCAAATCCAATCATTAATGTCACCATTGATGTCCCGCCATAACTAATTAGTGGTAGCGGGATTCCTACAACAGGTAATTGTCCTGATACCATTCCAATATTTACAAATATATATACAAAAAATGTCAAAATTATGCTGGCGCCAAGTATCTTACCGAACGTCTGCTGCGCATTCATAGATATATATAATCCCCGATATATTATAAATAAATATAAGGCCAGTAAAACAAGAACTCCTGCAAAACCAAATTCTTCACAAAGCACTGCAAAGATAAAGTCGGTTGATCGTTCTGGCAGAAATTCAAGGTGTGACTGTGTCCCATTTAACCACCCTTTTCCATAGAGACCCCCAGAACCAATTGCAATCATAGATTGTATAATATGATAACCTGCACCTAAAGGATCTTGTTCAGGATTTATGAATGTCATTACACGTTGTCTCTGATATTCATACATTAATAACCATGATACGGGAATAAGCAATGCTCCAAAAAATATAAGTCCTGCAAGGTATCTCCAACTCATACCAGCAATAAATAATACTGAAAAACCTGCTATGCTCACCAAAATCGCAGTACCAAGATCAGGTTGTTTTACGATTAAAGCTACTGGAACAAAAATCAACAATGAAGATAGAAAGATCTGGGAAAGCGAAGGAGGCAAGACTTTTTCTGCCAAATACCATGATAAAACCATAGGCACGGCTAGTTTCATCAATTCGGATGGTTGAAATCGTATAACGCCAAGATCTAACCATCTTTGTGCCCCTTTACCAACATAACCAACCACTAGCACAAGTATGAGTAATATTACTCCAAACAAAAATATCCACATGGATAAACCTGCCAATCGTGATGGTGAAATTTGAGCTACCAGGAACATTAAACCAAACCCAAATAACATTCTCACCGATTGATTATATATTACTCCCATCTCTTGACCACTTGCACTATATAAAATTAAAAGGCCAAACAAGCATAACATTACCAAGCCAAATACCAGAGGAACATCAACATGTACTTTTTCAAAGAATGTCTGTTGTTTCATACTCTACCTGATCATTAGGAAGATCAATCTGGTCTAAATACTCATCGAAAATAAGTCTGGCGATCGGTGCTGCGATTGTTGATCCGCCGCCGCCATTCTCTATTATTATAGCTATCGCTATTTTTGGATTATCTACCGGCGCAAATGCTACAAATAAGGCATGATCATGTAATTCTTTTGCGAGCTTATCCGCCTCATACTTCTCATCCGGGGCCAGACTAAATACCTGGGCTGTGCCAGATTTACCTGCGATTTTATAATTTGATTTCATCCCAATGCGTCTTGCGGTCCCGCTAGCACCGTGTACAACATCCGTCATAGCTGAGATAATTTTTACCCAGTCCGTCTCTGCATAACTAATTGTATTCTGAATCTCAGTATCCCTCGTTTCAATCATGTCCTTAGACATTGGATCGCGCACCCCAAATAATAATCTGGGTTTCATCACCTTGCCATGATTAGCGATAGCAGCAGTTGCAATAGCAAGCTGAATTGGCGTAACCAGAATTGCACCTTGACCGATACCAATATTCAGCGTTTCTCCTGGATACCAGGGTTCATTATACGCTCTCCTTTTCCAATCACGTGATGGCATTAACCCTGATGATTCACCGCCAATATCTACATTTGTTTTTCGTCCAATACCAAATTCACTCATTGAATCATAAATTCGATCGATTCCTAATTCGTTAGCAAGGGAATAAAAATATACGTCACACGATTCTGCAATTGCCTTTCTTAGAGAGGTATGACCATGACCTTGTTTTTTCCAATCACCTTTTTTAAGACTTGTCCCTTTTAATATATACCAACCGGGACACCAGGTTTCCTCATCGGAAGTTCTAACCCCATAACGTAATGCAGCTAGACCTAATATTGGTTTAATCGTTGAACCTGGAGGATATTTTCCCTGAAGCGCCCTGTTTAAGAGAGGCGAATCATCCGAGTTTAAATATTTTCCATAAGTCTTTGTATCTATGCCATAGACAAACTGGTTTGGGTCATATCCCGGCGAACTTACCATTGCCAATATCCCACCGTTCATAGGATCAAGGGCAACAATTGCCCCCCTTCTCCCTTCAAGGGCCTTTACTGCAAGATTTTGTACGGAGGCATTTAATGTCAAATATATATTCTTGCCCGGTATGGGTGGAGTTTTATCTAGAACACGTATTACTCTACCTAGCACATTAACTTCAACTTGCTGGTTTCCAACCTTGCCATGCAATAAATTTTCATATGCTTTTTCAACTCCAATTTTTCCTATATGGCTAGTCGCAATATAATTTGACTGATTTAATAAGGCTAATTCATTTTCATCTATCATGCCCATATAGCCGATAGAGTGGGAAGTAATTGAGCCAAGCGGATAATACCTATTTAGTCTTGCAATAATATCTACACCTTGAAATTTGTGCAGATCAACCGATATTCTGGCAACCTCCTCATCGCTCAGGTTGTATACCAAAGGTATACTTTCGAATCTTCTATTTTGTTTTAATCTTGTTTTAAATTGAGAAATATCTAAATCATTAACATCCATGACATTTGCCAATCGTTGCAATACCATATCCATATCATCAACTTTCTCTGGAATAATTTCCAGGCTGAAAGATGGTCGATTATCTGCCAGCAAAACACTATCACTACTAAAAATTAATCCTCGAGTTGGGGCTATTGGTACTACTTTGACTCGATTTGATTGAGAAAGCGTTGAGTAATGCTCGTTCAATACTACTTGAAGATGAAATATTCTATATAACACTATGATGACAAACAGTGACGCCACTATTCCCGCTATCAATACACGGGAAGATATCAATCGAGACTCTAATATTGCGTCTTTAAATTTAAAAAATGCAGGCATAGATAATTTGTATTCCTGAATTAATATACTTGAAATTTTCTACGCACATCACGAAGTATTATGAATAACCATGGCCAAATAATCATGCTGGTAAAAGCAGGCATCCAATAAGTCCAGTGTTGTGGTGAAAATCCCATCATTGCCCGTATCCACAAAGTTAACATCTGTGTAAATAGTAATAATATGCAGACTATCATTGCCTGTTGAGCAAGGGGAAACACCCTGATTCGTTTATAACCTTTGATAATGACATATGCGATAATTGTGAGGGCAATTGCATTTTGTCCAAACACTGTCCCCTGTTGAACATCTAGAAACATACCTGATATCCAGGCCACACCAATTCCAACTCTATCTGGAAGGGCAAGACACCAGTATATTAAAACTATCGCTACCCAGGCAGGTCTCCAGTTCAATGCCCATGCAGGTAGTGGCATTAATGTCAGCATATACGCAATAACAAAACTGGATAAAATTATTATGCCACCGTTTCGATGCTCGTTAATCATAGGTTGGGGGTGATTTTTGAGAATTGATCGGATTTAGTATTTTCCTCATATGGCCATACCAGCAATACCTCTCTACTTTGCCCTGGATTTGCACTAGGAGTCACATGTACCAAAGCGAATGACTCACCTGGTTCCAGGCGAATATTACTTATTGATCCAACCGGATAACCTCTAGGAAATCTTCGTCCCAGTCCCGAAGAAATTACCAAATCACCAATTTTAATATCTGCATTGGTCGGTAAATTTTCCAGTAACAATACACTGTCTTGACCTGTACCCACTACGATTGCGCGTAAACCATTGCGGTTAATCTGTACCGGCATTGAATGAGTCTGATCAGTAATTAGCAATACAGTACTTGAAAATGGATTTACATGAACAACCTGACCCATAATTCCATTTGCATCAACAACTGGCTGACCATCATATACTTTATCTCGCTGCCCTTTATTAATTACAATTTGTCTTCTGAATGATTCCATTTCAACAGCAATAAGTTCTGCTATTATGACACGTTCAACACGTTCACCTAATCTGATGGAGGATTCAAGGAGTTCGCGTAAACGATTATTTTCTTCCAGAAGGATATTAAATTTTTGAAGTGTTGCATTTTGCAGGAGTAGTTCTTCGCGTAAATCACTATTTTCTTCAAGTAACATTTGTTGCGTTACGACAGATCGAGACACTAGTTTTCCGGCTTGTAACGGCATATTGACAACATATTGCAAAGGATAGACCAAGGTTGACAAAAAAGATCGAACACTTTCTAGATGCCCTTGACGATGGTCTATGGTCATCAACGAGATAGAAATCAATATATACAATACTGCTTTTACATTTGTTGAATGCCCTTTCAGGAAGAGTGTTTTGATAATTAATCTCCCCAGATTAATTTTGAAAAACTAGTTACAGCTACAATGACGATTAATCATTGTTAATAATAATGCAAGAATGTCTGTAGATCTTTATTTCATGCATTTATCCACTTTTGAGTCATATATCAAATATGCATTTAATCTGTAACTTTTATGCAGTATATCCAAGAGTAGTTACATTAAAATTCGATTTACTCTGTCGTTAATATATCTGTCCCATATTCATCAATCATTTCAAGATAGCGTCCACCACCTCTTGCAACACAGGTAAGAGGATCCTCAGCAATAATTACAGGCAACCCTGTTTCTTCCATGAATAGTCGATCTATATCACGCAACAATGCCCCACCTCCTGTCAACACCATACCTCGTTCTGCTACATCAGAACCCAGTTCAGGGGGAGTCTGTTCGAGTGCATTTTTGACGGCATCAACGATCCCTGTTAATGGTTCCTGCAATGCTTCCAGAATTTCATTACTATTTAATATAAAACTACGAGGAATGCCTTCAGCTAGGTTTCTGCCCCTTACCTCAATTTCCCGCACTTCATTACCTGGATATGCGCAACCAATTTCATGTTTTATACGTTCTGCTGTTGCATCACCTATTAGAGTTCCATAATTGCGTCTGACATAATTTATAATTGCTTCGTCAAACCTGTCTCCGCCAATACGCACAGAATCTGAATAAACAATACCATTTAACGATATTACTGCGACCTCGGTTGTGCCGCCACCAATATCCAGCACCATGGTCCCTCGGGCATCACTGACTGGCATTCCTGCGCCAATTGCCGCAGCCATAGGTTCTTGAATTAAATGTACAGTTCTCGCGCCAGCACCTAATGCAGATTCCTTAATAGCTCTTCTTTCAACCTGTGTCGAACCACAGGGCACACACACCAGTACCCGGGGACTCGGTTTAAACATCGTACTACCATGTACCACGCGAATAAAATGCTGCAGCATTTTTTCTGTTACAGTAAAATCCGCAATCACACCATCTTTTAGTGGTCGTATCGCAACTATATGTTCAGGGGTTCGACCAAGCATGCGCTTTGCTTCGGCACCGACAGCAAGAATTGATTTTGAATTTATGGAGTTACCTTCCTTACGTATGGCAACTACAGATGGTTCATTTAATACTATACCTTTACCACGAACATAGATCAGTGTATTGGCTGTACCCAAATCTATGGACAAATCGTTGGAAAAGAAACCTCGAAGACTATTTAACATGTATGGGTAAATCCTTGCAGCTTAGGGCTGCAAATTTTGTTACAACGAATTAAACTTGTCATAGTCAGAGATACTGGATACTGTAAACTGTAAACTGAATAATAATATTGGACTCAAACTGGTGTTTAATCGCATGAAATCAGTTTTCCACAGGCTATCTCAAACTTCTGTAAGATCAGGCTTCAAATACCTGATTTAAGTGTATTACTTTAACAGTGGCTAGCCTAATGAGCAAGCATACAGATATGATATATTCACAATTTTACAACAATTATAAGGAGCAATTTTGTGTCTCTTGAACGTTCGGATATCGAAAATATCGCCTTACTAGCAAGACTGTCAATGAAGGAGGATGAAATACCTAACTATCAGAAAGAATTGGGAAATATTCTTAAAATGGTGGAACAAATGAATAGTGTGAATACAGACGATATATCCCCATTGGCTCATCCTCTTGAAATCATTGCTAGATTGAGAGAAGACAGAGTTACAGAAACTGATCAACGAGATAATAATCAGAAAATTGCACCAGAAGTCGATTCCGGTTTTTACCTGGTACCAAAGGTAATCGACTAACCTCGACATACTTCACGTTATATAAAGAATTTCTATGTATAAATATACCCTTGCTGCGTTATCACAATTGCTTGATAAAAGAGAAATAAGCAGTGAAGAATTGACCCATTTCTATCTAAATAGGATTGAACAAAACAATACAGAATTAAATTGTTTTATTACCGTTACGCCGGAAATTGCACTTTCTCAAGCTAAAGCAGCAGATTTACAAATATCTAAAAAACAACATTCACCATTAACTGGGATACCTATAGCGCATAAGGATATATTTTGTACAAGTGGAATCAAAACCTCTTGTGGTTCCAGAATGCTGGATAATTTTATCCCTTCTTATAACGCAACGGTAGTTGATCAATTAAACCAACAAGGAATGGTTTGTCTGGGAAAGACTAACATGGATGAATTTGCAATGGGGTCATCAACTGAAACCAGCTTTTATGGACCATCAAAAAACCCATGGGATCCGTCAAAAGTTCCAGGGGGTTCTTCCGGAGGAAGCGGTAGTGCAGTCTCTGCAAGACTAATTCCAGCCGCAACAGGTACTGATACTGGCGGCTCAATACGTCAACCAGCTGCACTATGTGGCGTCACAGGATTAAAACCAACTTATGGTACCGTTTCCCGTTTTGGTATGATTGCATTCGCTTCTAGTCTGGATCAAGGTGGACCGATGACGCAAACAGCGGAAGATGCCGCCATGCTCTTAAACGCCATGGCAGGTTTTGACAGTAAAGATTCAACATCTCTGGAAAATACCGCAGTAGATTATACAAATATGCTTAACAATTCGATTGATGGCATAAAAATTGGCATACCAAAACAGTACTTTAATGATGAGATTGATGAACAAAATAAAATAAGCATAGAAGATGCAATTAGACAATTTGAAAAAGCAGGTGCAAAAATTTTGGAAATAGATCTTACTGCTACCGATCTATCTATTCCTGCTTATTATGTTGTTGCACCAGCTGAGGCTTCTTCTAACCTATCACGATACGATGGTGTAAGATTTGGATATCGATGTAAACAACCCAAGGATTTGTTGGATTTATATTGCAGAAGCCGTGGTGAAGGCTTTGGTAATGAGGTAAAACGTCGGATCATGATTGGGGCATATGTATTATCATCAGGTTACTACGACGCTTATTATTTAAAAGCACAAAAGATTAGACGATTAATACGAGACGATTTTCAACAGGCGTTCCAATCTGTAGATGTAATCATGGGACCAACTACACCAGCGCCGGCGTTTTCATTAAATAAATTTATTAATGACCCAATTCGCATGTATCTATCTGATATATTTACTGTTTCTGTAAATTTAGCCGGTCTACCTGCAATCTCTATACCTGCCGGTTTTTCATCTGGATTGCCTATAGGTTTGCAAATAATCGGAAATTACTTTAGTGAACCAAGCATATTAAATATTGCGCACCAATTTCAGACATTAACTGATTGGCATAAACAAATCCCTGAAGGATTTAATTAATGGACTGGGAACCTGTAATTGGCCTTGAAATTCATGTTCAACTTGCAACCAATAGTAAGTTATTTTCAGGAGCATCTATAAATTATGGTGCTGCCCCGAATGTACAAGCTTGTATCATAGACCTTGGCTTTCCAGGGGTATTACCTGTCGTCAATGAAACAGCGATTCATATGGCTGTTAAGTTTGGCCTGGCCGTCAATGCAACAATTAATAGTCCGTCAATATTTGCCAGAAAAAATTATTTCTATCCTGATCTGCCAAAAGGATATCAGATAAGTCAGCTTGAGTTACCCGTGGTCCAATTTGGCGAAATTGATATCAGCCTAAATGACGAATCTCTTAAAACTATCAGGATTACGAGAGCACATCTTGAAGAAGATGCAGGTAAGTCAATACATGAAGGATTTGGTGACAGGACAGCTATTGATCTTAACCGTGCAGGTACGCCATTAATCGAAATTGTCTCAGAACCAGATATTAGCTCAGCGCATGAGGCGGTAGCTTATATGAAGAAAATTCATAGTATTGTTCGTTATCTAGAAATTTCCGACGGAAATATGCAAGAAGGTTCATTTCGATGTGATGCCAATGTTTCAATTCGTCCAAAAGGGGACACTGAATTAGGTACCAGGGCTGAGATTAAAAATATTAATTCTTTTCGCTTCGTCGAGCAGGCAATTAATTTCGAAATACAACGGCAAATTGAAATTCTGGAATCAGGAGGTAATGTAATTCAGGAAACACGCCTATACGATTCAGATAATGATGAGACTCGTTCTATGCGTAGCAAAGAAGAAGCTAATGACTATCGTTACTTCCCCGACCCTGATTTATTACCAATTGAAGTCTCATCTGATGTTATAGAAAAATTAAGGCTGTCAATACCTGAATTACCAGATGCCAAACGCAACAGATTTATAAAAAAGTTTAGTTTATCTGAATATGACAGTACTAATCTCACTGCAACAAAAGAACTGGCTGACTACTTTGAAGAAACATTGGATATTGTCGGTAATAATGCAAAATTATGTACAAACTGGATTATGGGCGAACTTTCAGCAGCATTGAATAAAGAAAATCTTTCAATCAAAGAGTCCCCGGTACCAGCAAAATTATTAGGGGGAATGCTGCTACGAATTGTAGATAACACTATTTCTGGTAAAATTGGCAAGCAAGTATTTGAATCTATGTGGAACGGTGAAGGAGATGCTGATAAGGTCATTAAGGCAAAAGGACTGGAACAAGTTACAGACAACAGTGCCATAGAACGATTTGTGGATACCGTAATATCAAACAACCTGGAACAAGTTAAACAATATAAAACTAGCCCGCCCGATAAACAAGGAAAGCTTATAGGTTTTTTTGTAGGCCAGGTAATGAAACTTTCTCAAGGTAAAGCCAATCCTCAGCAGGTTAATTCCTTACTATCTATGAAACTAAAATCGTAACATATCGAGATTTTAACTCTTGCGACTTTATTCTCTAATTAATTTTTACGATATTACCAATATCTAATCCCATCTCCTTATTGGCGCTACCTCGATTAATTGCAACTTCTACCAGACCATAGGAATTTTCAAACCAAAATCCACTACCCGGCTTCACATCAGAAAAAGTATAAGCATTTTTAAATGCATGACCAGATACCATCAGGCAACTTTCTGAATTAATCTGACTAGCTCTTATTCCCGTCATAGCATTACCAAAATCATCTATATAGATGATTTCATACAGATCATCAGGCAAATGATTCTTTTCTACCCAATTAAATTCATCGCCAGGTGGTGCTTGTTTATTGGCCAGCATTCCGCAAAGCGGAGCATATAAATCTCTACCATGAAAGGTCTTAGAAATATTTTCAGCTTTCCAGTCAATATTCCAACTATTAAGTTTATTATTATTTCTTGCAATTAAATCAAATAATCCATTATTGGGTCCCACAAACCAACGTCCATCTGCATTAATAATTATCGGTTTTTCAAAATTATTACCAACGCCAGGATCGACAACAGCAAAAAATATGCTATTAATGGGATACGTTCTGGAAATAGCGTGTAACAAATATGCGCTTGCTCTCGGATTAAATCTCGGCGCATCAGCCATAAGGGTAATTATTCGGACATCAGGAGCATATTGATCAAGAACTGTATAAATGTGACCGAGATAGGGACCTTGTAATCCATAATCTGTAAATATTGCTATCATATTAATTACTATAACTTATCGTTTTTTTATTAAGCTAATATAAAATATCGTTATTATAAAAATAATTAAGAATCTATCTACGCAAACAAAAAAACCGAATAAATATTCGGTTTTAAATATCGTACAACTTTAAATTTTTTTTATTTTTCGTAGGGTTATTCTACCCTTTCTTCATTCTCGGATTGAACAACTCGATCTAATAATTCTACATAGGCCATGGGTGCTTTATCGCCAGTGCGAAAACCACATTTAATGATACGTAAATAACCTCCAGGTCGACTTTTGTAACGAGGCCCTAATTCATTAAATAGTTTAGTTACAGCAATTCTGTCTCGCAGTCGGGAAAAAGCGATTCTTCTTTTTGAGACAGAATCATTTTTTGCCATGGTAATTAATGGTTCCGCAACACGCCTCAACTCCTTTGCCTTGGGTACAGTGGTCTTGATCATTTCATGTGTCATAAGTGAAACTGTCATATTTCTAAACATAGCTTTCCTATGAGAACTATTTCGGTTTAACTTTCTTCCTGCATTTTTATGTCGCATTGTCGTATCTATTTATAATTGATTAATTCACAAAATTTTCTATTAGCTGACTTGAACCCTGTCCCTACTTTCAGTCAAACCTGTAGGCGGCCAATTTTCCAGACGCATTCCCAATGACAAACCTCGAGAAGCTAATACATCCTTAATCTCAGTAAGTGATTTTTTACCCAAGTTTGGAGTTTTTAATAATTCTACTTCTGTGCGCTGTACCAAATCACCAATATAATAAATACTCTCTGCTTTTAAGCAATTGGCAGAACGTACAGTTAACTCCAAATCATCTACAGGTCTTAGTAAAATAGGATCGACTTCAGGTTCATTCTTAGCAGCGGCAATTTCGGCTTCTTCAGCTTCAAGATCTACAAATACAGAAAGTTGATTACGCAATATTCTTGCCGCTTCACGTATTGCCTCTTCTGGATCGA
>JBNMOP010000090.1:0-11484 GCA_051275005.1 Gammaproteobacteria bacterium
ATTATCAATCGCCATTTAAAGGTAGAGGAATGGAATTTGACGAATCACGCTTATACCAACCTGGCGATGATATTCGTAATATTGATTGGCGTGTAACTGCCAAAACCGGCAAAACACATACCAAGCTTTTCAGGGAAGAACGTGAACGTCCAATTTTCTTGTGGGTAGATCTTCGTGCGCCAATGTTTTTTGCGACACGAGGCAGATTCAAGTCCGTCATGGCATCATATATCGCAAGCCTGTTGGCATGGAGTGCAAATCATCATGGCGATCGTATTGGTGGCGTAATATTCTCTGAGGCCATTCACCATGAACTTAAACCTCATCGCGGCAAAATTGGTGTCTTAAGATTTATAAATAAGCTGGTTGAACACCCGTCGTGGGAGAATCCTTATACTGCCCACAGTGATAATTCTGCATTTGGACGAGAATTGATCAGGTTAAGACGTGTATCCAGACCTGGAAGTATGATTTTCCTAATCAGCGATTTTAGATACATGAGTGAATCAGATGAAAATCAGATTATCAGGCTCAGTAAACATAATGATGTGATCCTTGTATATGTTAGTGATCGATTAGAAGCCTCATTGCCTACAGGTGGGCAATACCGTATTAGTGATGGTGAAAATGATATGTCTATTGATACCTATAACAAGGATTATCTGGACAAATACCATACTAAACATGAACAACATACAGAACGACTCTCTAGAATGTCGCGAATGGGTAACATAAACCTGATTTCGTGTTCAACTCATGATGACCCCTTGCAGGTTTTGCAACAGAGAATGGTAGCTGCCAGTAAAAAATGAACGACCCGTTGGATCTACCTTTACGTGATATACATTTGCCAGATGGCTTATCATTATGGCCACTTGCCTATGGGTGGTGGATATTGATTGCGGTAATTATTATGACCGCAATTATTGCAATTATCCTATACAGACGAAATCAAAAGGCTCGAATATCTGCAATAACGTTAGCCAGAAAAGAGTTCGCTAGAATTACAGATGAATACCAGAAAAACAACGAGACACTTAAGCTGGTAAAAGAGATTTCTATATTGTTAAGACGTTTGAGTATCAGCCTGTTTCCACGGACAGAGGTAGCGAGCTTAACCGGAGAAGAATGGTTAGCGTATCTCGATAGGTATGTGCCCGGTGCGCCTTTTACCGAAGGTCAGGGACGAATGCTGGTGGACGCACCTTATCGACAGAATGTCGATACTGAAGAGTTAGAGACACTAATTCACCAATGTCATAACTGGATCGAAGCCGTTTCCCGAACCAGGAGTAAGCCGGCATGATCAATTTTGAATGGCCATGGATGGTATTATTACTACCTCTACCTTATTTAATCTGGAAATTTTCAACGCCAATTAGTAATAAAAAGGAAGCAGCGTTACGAGTACCTTTTCTGGAAGATTTTGTCGATGAGTCAGGTTCTAGCGTGGAACTTCGACCGGCAAGATGGATGATATTTTTTTCTACACTGGCATGGTTGCTTCTGATTTTGGCAATTATGCGTCCACAGTGGTTGGGGGAGTTTATTGAATTTCCTGTTTCAGGACGTGACCTGATTATCGCTGTTGATCTCTCTGGAAGTATGCAAGAAGAAGATTTTGTTCTTAAAGGACAACGTGTTGATCGCTTAACAGCTACAAAATTTGTAGCTGGCGACTTTATTGAACGTCGCATAGGCGATCGGATTGGACTGATTCTATTTGGAGAAAGGGCCTATCTTCAGGCACCACTGACACTGGATAGGGATACGGTTAAAACTTTATTATATGAATCTGCAATTGGACTTGCTGGCAGGGCCACAGCCATTGGAGATGCCATAGGACTCGCAGTAAAGCGAATTAGACAACGAGAAAATACGAATCGTGTTTTGATTCTATTAACAGATGGTGCCAACTCCGCAGGAGAAGTAGAACCGTTAGAAGCGGCACGTCTGGCGGCAAGAGAGGGATTAAAAATTTATACCATTGGCGTAGGCGCTGATGAGATGGTGGTGGAATTCTTTTTCGGTACCAGAAAGATTAATCCATCTGCCGATCTTGATGAAAAAGCACTGACTGAAATAGCTGAAATGACTGGGGGAAAATATTTCAGGGCGCGTGATACTCAGGAGCTGGATAAGATTTATGCCATTATGGATGCATTAGAACCAGTAGAAAGAGATGTTAGGCGGTTTCGTCCACGTAAATCGTTATATTTTTGGCCTTTGTCTATTGCACTGGTACTTTCCACATTATTACTACTCTATAATTTTTCCAGACGGGCGTCCTGATGTTACCTGATGAATTTTTATTTCTAAGACCCTATTGGATGTTGGCATTTATTCCGTTAATAGCCATGTTGTTCATTATGGTTAAACGAAAGCTCAGAAGCAGGAAATGGGAATCACTATGTGACAAGGAGCTACTACCATACATATTAATCGGGGATGAACCGGTTTCTAAACGTACTTCAGCGATATTACTTGGATTGACCGGTGCCTTGCTCATACTTTCCCTAGCAGGACCGGTATGGGAAAAATTACCGCAACCTGTATTTAGTACACAGTCCGCGTTGATTATTGCATTGGATCTTTCACGTTCCATGAATGCTACAGACATATTACCTAGCAGAATTGACCGGGCTAGATTTAAAGTGACAGATATTCTGCAAAAACGCGGAGAAGGTGAAACAGCATTACTAGTATACGCCGGGGACGCATTTACAGTAACACCCTTAACAGATGATAGCGCCACAATCGAATCACAGTTAATGGCTTTAACAACAGAAATCATGCCAGCACAGGGGAACAGGACAGATATCGCGATGTCTAAGGCTATAGATTTATTGAAGCAGGCCGGGGCGAGTAAAGGTGATATTTTATTTATTACAGATGAAATTGATCTGGATCGAACAGAAGTCCTTGCCCAGGCAATTAGTAACGACGGCTATCGTTTATCGCTACTCGGTATTGGTACACTACAAGGTGCACCCATTACGATGGCAGATGGTAGCTTCTTTAAAGACCAATCTGGACAGATTGTCATTCCAAAACTTAGTGAGGAACCAATGAGACAATTGGCCTTGGTTGGGGCAGGCCGATATCAAAAAATGACTGTAGATGACAATGATATAGACGCCCTAACTACTTTCTTTTCGTCCAACTATGCCGAAGGTGATGTGGAGCTTACAGATTTTGAAACTGATGTTTGGCTGGAACAAGGTCCCTGGTTATTATTTTTACTGATACCAATGGTGCTAATGGTCTTTCGCAGGGGAGTACTAGTCATGTTAGTTATCATGTGCTTACCCTATACAGAGGATGTCAGTGCGGCGGAATGGGATGAGCTGTGGTTACGAACAGATCAAATAGCTAAACAGGAATTAGATAAAGGTGAAATTGAAACAGCAGCTGAGATGTTTGAAGATCCTGCCTGGAAAGGTGCCGCCCATTATCGCGCAGGTAATTTTGATGATGCATTAAAATTTTTACAGGAAACCGAAGGAGTAGAAAATAAATATAATCTTGGTAATACACTAGCGCGAAAAGGTATGTATGAGCAGGCAATATCGCTATACGATGAAGTTCTTGCAGAAAACCCTGATAATGAGGACGCAAAATATAATAAGGAATTGTTGGAAAAGGAATTAGAACAACAGCAGGAAGAACAACAACAGCCTCAAGAATCAATGAGTGATGAAAACCAAGAAGAGCAAGATCAGGAGCAACAAAATCAAAACCAGGATGACTCCCAACAGGATCAGCAACAATCTGATCAGCAAGATGAAATGGATCCGAACGAAGATCAACAACAACAGGAAACAGAACAACAATCAGAAGATGCTGAAGAACAACCACCAGAAGAGCAAAATGAAGATCCTGGACAGCCTGAACCTTTACAAGCTAATCAGGATCAAGCTGAGGAAGAAAAGCAGGCTACAGAACAGTGGCTCAGAAGAATTCCGGACGATCCGGGTGGATTATTACGGAGAAAATTCCTGATGCAGTACCAGCAAAAACAACGTGATAGAGTACCAGGTGAAAAATTATGGTAGCTAAAAAGACAACTTTTATTTTTATTATATTGGCAAGTATCCTGTACGTATTTAATGTCGGCGCTGCGACAATAAATGTTAAGACTGATCGTAGCCAGGTATCGCTGAATGAATCCTTTCAATTAATCTTTGAGGCGGATGGTAGTGTAGATGAAGATCCTGATTTCTCACCATTAGAGAAATCATTTCAGGTTTTATCGACTGCACAAAGTAGTAATTTCAGTGTTTTAAATGGCAGAATTTCAAGCGCAAAACGGTGGACATTGACGGTTATGGCTAATGCACCTGGGGTACAGGCTATTCCCCCAATCTCTTTTGGACGAGATGAAAGTCCTGTAATTACAATTGATGTTCAAGATCTAAATTATGGCCGTTCTGGTCAGCAACAAGATGACATCTACCTTGAGGCATCCGCTATACCTCTCAATCCATATGTTCAGTCACAAGTCATCTATACGCTTAAACTATATCGTTCTGTGGCAATTGCTAAGGCCAGTCTTGATGATCCAGAAATAACATCAGGTGATGCGGTGCTTGAACGCATTGATGATGATAAAAGTTATGAGACCACCATAAATGGAAAGGGATATCAGGTTATCGAACGAAACTACGCTGTGTATCCACAATCCAGTGGAGAAATCTCTATTGCACCCATAAATTTCATGGGGCAAATATCAAGGAGTCGTTTTGGGATGGATCCATTTGGTTCGCCCCCCAGGACAATCGTGCGACGTTCCCAACCAGTAACATTAAATGTACGTCCTATCCCTACTTCCTTTAACGGTAATAATTGGCTTCCAGCAAAGAATCTAACCATTGCAGAAGAATGGTCTGCTGATCCACTCACTTTGCATGTCGGTGAGCCTATTACCCGTACACTAATCCTTACTGCAACAGGTCTAATATCAAGTCAACTACCAGAATTACCAACCTGGGATCAGCCTGAAATAAAATTTTATCCAGATCGTCCTCAATTAAGTGACGAAAAGTTTACTACTGGAATTACCAGCATAAGACGAGAAAAGGCGGCAATTATCCCTAATCAACCGGGGAACTATGTACTACCCGAGGTGTTAGTACCCTGGTGGAATACAACAACAGATAAACAGGAACAGGCTGTGGTACCTGAACGAACAATACTGGTATTACCTGCCGCGGGCTTAGAGACAATGCCAACAGATTTGACCAGTTTGCTACAACCTATACCGCAGGCCTTTGATGCACCACAGCTAGATGACGGTAACGGACTAAATAATACAGACCTATTATTACTGGCAGATGAGGAATCCAATATATGGAAATGGACAACCTTATTGCTCCTGCTGGTCTGGTTAATTACGATTGCAGTCTGGCGGAAATATTCTCAGAAAAAAAATATTCCAAAACACATTCAACGTAAAACCGGTTCTGAGAATATCACTAGTACAACTAAGCAAGTTAATGAGGCATGTGAGTCAAATGATCCTGCTAGAGTTAAGGAATCATTACTAGTCTGGTCTAAGCTGATCTGGAAAGACGATCCACCCTTGGGTATCGGTGATATTGCCAATAAGACTGATCCCGCTCTGAGAGATGAACTAATTAAACTAAATCGAGTGCTTTACAGTCATACGTCAGAACAGTGGACTGGTGATAATCTTAATAAAGCATTTACAGAAGAGGCAAAAAGACTTTCACAAAAAAAAATGTCTGGAAAAATAGAACAGGAAAAATTGGAACCATTATTTAAAATCTCCTAAATTTTATCTTAGGGCATATTTCAACACGTGTTACAAAATAATATTTTTAAACTTATACACACTTTTTCTATTCTAAAATTTTACTTTGTGCGGGAATAATTGAACTTACAACAACTATTCCTGGGATTTATTATTACTTAATAATTGTTCAAAATATATACTCTGAATTTTGGCGGCATGACTGATGATAGTTTCTTGAAAATACAAAATTGTTTCAAAATAAAATGGAGGCAACATGAATAAGTATGCATTATTAGTGATACTTCTTATGAGCAGCAATATTGTCTTTGGTGCTGTTAACACAGGCACTGATTTGCTGCAAAAATGCGATGCCTATATATCTTATATGGGTAATAAGAAAATTACCGACAATAACTTTGCCCATGATATGGGTATATGTGCTGGCTTTATAGATGGTGCAGTGTATACGCACAATGTTACCCGTTCTGGATCCCCAATATGGTGTCTGCCCAACAATGTTAACACCGATCAAATTATAAGAGTTGTGGTGAATTATTTAAGAGAAAACCCTGATGATTTAAATAAAAATCCAGGTGCGCTGATGTTGGTCGCAATGGTGAATGCCTACCCCTGTCCTGAGTGAATCACTTAGTACAGGACGATTAAATGTCCGGAAAGTTTCGATTCTAATGATAAATAATGTCTAGATTCTATCAGAAACGGACCGCTAGACATTCAATTAACCACCGTCTGTTCTCGAATAATATATCTCTAAATCATGAATGTGATTTTTTTTGAAAAACAGAAAAGAGTATGATTTCAAGATAAAGCCATGCAGGATTTTTCTTTTAATCGACTTAATATAGCATTCCTGGCTTCTTCTCTATCGTCAAATTTAATCGTTTCTGAATGTAGTATCTGGTATGTTTCATGCCCCTTTCCCGCAAGGATCACAACATCATTATCTTCAGATTGATTAATAGTAAATTCAATCGCTTTTTTTCGATTTTGAATTAAAACATAATTACTGAAATCAGGATCAATACCACTCAAGATATCTGACATAATTTCCTGGCTATCTTCCATTCGTGGGTTATCGTCAGTAATCACTATTAAGTCTGCAATATCACTAGCAATTTTACCCATTTTAGCTCGCTTGCTTCTATCTCTATTGCCACCACAACCGAAGACTACTAAAAGACGTCCGTTTCGTTTTACAGCAATATCTTTAACTGTACTTAATACATTTTCGAGACCGTCTGGAGTGTGAGCATAATCAACTAACACCATAAATGATTGGCCATTATCAACATTTTCCAGACGCCCTCTTGGTGGAGAACATGTAGACAATGTCTTCTGAATATATTTTTCAGAAATACCTATATGTCTAAGTACACTTATAGCCGACTTGATATTTAATAAGTTAAAATTTCCAAGAAGCTTCGTAGCAAAACCGACAATCTCTTTGTTATAATTATTCGGATAAATTTTATACGAAGAACCTTCGTTCATGAAACCTAATTTTGTTTTTTGATAATTTCTAAATGTCTTGTGATAATCAAGATGATCTTGTGTAATATTAGTTAGTAGTTTTACGTTAAAATCAATTCCAGATATCCTGTCTTGATCTATCCCTTCCGACGTTACCTCCATTATAAAATGCGTCCCACCTTGATCGACATGAGTTTTCATGCATTTTTGAATATCTGGTGCATATGGGGTTGATAGATTCTTGTTTCCCGAATTGTATGTCCCTAAAACAAATGGCTTAAATTCTGCAAATTTTAAGAATTCACCAATTAAATAAGCAACTGTCGTCTTTCCATTGGTCCCTGTAATACCAATAACATAAAGATCATTAGATGGATGTTTAATATTGTTATGAACATGCTGCGATAAAACGATTGGAAGAACAACCTTGATAGGTACAGTTTCGTATTGATGATTGGCCATTAAAGGCAAAACGGACAAACTTACATTCTGTTTTTGTGAATAAGAGTCTAGCTTTTTAATTTAAATACTCCTTAGATTAAGTTCTCCACAATTAAATTAATAACTGCGAGATCGCGAATGTATAAAATCTACATGCATAAATAAAAATAGGTAACGATACTGGCTTGCTAGTCTTTTCTTACTTAGAGGGATATGCTGTCCATCGAAGGAATAGGGATTGGATACCTGAGATTAATGCCATTAGGTATTTCAACATCTCAGTAATACGCTGGCGCAGCATATACCCTATATTGCGTAATACCTAATTTACTTAAGAGTTAAGGATAAGTACTTATTTATGCGCATGTTTGCTTTTGGTTCAGACTGCGTGAAAACTATTTTCGATTTTACATTGTGGGAATCAAGCTTCAAATATCGATCATATTTAAACTTCTAGTCCTAAAAACCGATCAATTAATAAGTAGTAGTAGTAGTAGTAGGTAAATTTTATTTCCTTGCATGAATTTAGAGTTTTCACACAGCTTGAGTTGGGAACGGATGTTATCTACTCAGAACCTATAATTCTCAGAATATGATCGGCTTAGTACCAAAAGCGATTATTCTAATGAGGGAGAGCAAATAGTTACGATATCTTTGATTTAAAATCGTGACGACCTGATCCATACATCAGCTCTTGCCCAACTTTTCTCAAAGTCTTCATTGACAGCCGAATCGATCTTGTTTTGAGCAGCCAAGGCCTGTTTCAGGCCAAACAGGGACCAGCCGTTGTAGGGATGATCTACCAGTTCCTCGCGATAGATACGTTCCGCGTCCCGATAGCGTTTGGCTTCGAGCAAAGCCGCACCAAGCCAGTGACGGGCTGCAAAAGGTAGCGGTTCAGGCTCATCGTAGACAAGGGCATCCTCATGCTTAACGGATCGATCAAACGCCCTGATGGCATTTCTGAGATTACCTTCTTTCCAGTAAATTTCTCCCTGCAATATTTCCTGCATCACTGAAAGTAAACGGCTGGCAGGATCAAATCGAAACATGGTTTCAATGGTCTTGGCATTACTGGTGAGTCTGGCAAGATGTGCCCGGGCAAATGCTACTTCGCCTGACTTGAGGCTTGCGTAGCCCTGGGCAAAATCCCATACGCCGGCAGGGTATTTGGCCTTCGGACGCTCAGTGACCTGCAATATTTCATCAAAACGTCCAAAACGTAGCAGGGTTAATAGTTGGAACATATTGTTGCCACGCAGCTTGGACAAATCCTTTCCCCCCTGCATGGCGATTGCACCCTGGCCGTCCATGGATGCGGCAAAAAGCAGCATTTGCAGGTTATGCGTTGGATAAATGGCAATGCCTTCACCAAAGGCAGCTTTCTGATCTGTATGCCAAGCTTGTAAATTGGCCCTGACACTGTCTCCCCAGCGCCCGATTTCGTTCCAGGTGTGGGAAGGCATGTGATTTAGATGGCTCGCACCCGGAATGGCATTCCCTATAAACTCTGAACAGGGTTCTGCTAACTCAGGCCTGGTGGTAGATTCTGTCGCATGAATATACAGATGGCAGGCATATGTATGACGAGCATCCTTTTCCAATACCCCTTCCAGAATCGAATGAATGCGTATGACCCGAGGATTGGTAATATCACGATAACCGCGGCGTTCCTCTAATAGAAATAAGGCGTCTGCATACAGAGTGACGGCATCCAGATCATCGGGATAGGTTTCGGCTAGCACCGCCATGGCGTCAGCATAGGCTTCATCGAGTACACGACGTTGGTCAACGTCAAAATCAGCCACATAACGCACAGAAAGTGCATCGATATAAGCCTGTTCCCGCGGAGTCGCACCGGATTTTAATTCTATTGCCCTTTGCAGCGCAGCGTAGGCATAAGGGGCATTGGCTGCGGACATAGGTACATTTAGATACGAGCCCCATGACCAAGCTTCACCCCAATAACACATGGCACAATCCGGATCACGTTGTTGTGCCTCACGAAATGACCGGACTGCTTCATATTTGCCATAAGCAAACATCAGTTGCATACCCTGGTCAAAGTAAGCCTGGGCTTCAGAGGCATCGGTAGATACCGGAAAGGAATAGCTGCCTAGCGCAGAAGGAACCAGTGGAAAAGGTTCCGCCAGCATACTCTTCAGATCATCTGTAGACTGTGCGCTGGCCAAAATGCCAGTAAAGAATAAGGCGCATAATATAGCCCACGATAAAAGTACTGCAGGTGGTTTGAAAAATGCAAAAATAATTGGTGTGTATTTTAAATATGTCATTCAACTTCCTTAATATTTTAATAACTGGCTGCTTCGTGCCCAGGCTGTGTGAAAACTATTATCGATTTTAATTAGTGGGGATCAAGCCTCAAATATCGGTGGCATTTAATTTGCTGAGCCCTAAATTCGATCAATTAGTAAGTAGTAGTGTGGATTTGATTTATTTTCATGCGCATATTTTGAGTTTTCACACAGCCTGTGCCAAAAACAGACGTTTACGCCCTTAACTAACTTTACGGACATAGGTATTAATTTTTCTTTCAATTCAACATTCATCTACCCAATAGTTGATAATTTTTTTTAGGCGCTCAAGGTTCCAGGTTGTGCAGTTGAAGAAATTCTCGTATGTGTCCGTATATTCGAACCATCTCGGTATTACTGAACCCACCATGACCACCACCCCTTACAGTCACAAGCTCATTTGCTACACCTGCTTCTTTTAACGCATCGTGTAATCGTACGCCTTGAGAATAATGTACAGATAAATCACTATCACCATGAATAGTCAGGATTGGTGGTAAATTCTGCCGAACATAGTTGAGAGGTGAAACACGCGTGGCTATCTCGCGACGATCAATGGCACTCCCTAGCCAGGCCTCAGCATATGCTCCAGCTGGTCCAGGCGGCCTATCTAAAATATCAACTACATCGGTAATACCGTACCAATTAATTATAGCAGCCACTTTAAGTTCTTCCGTCGAAGTTGTACCGCCGGACCAAATTCGCCTGCGGTCACCAGGACACTGTCGATCCAAACCAGCTGATTCAGGAAGCATTCCTGTAGTGAGTGCCAGGTGACCACCAGCTGAAGTACCAGAGACAACTATCGCATTGAGATCAAATCCATATTCTTCAGCATTTCTATAAACCCAACGAAGAGCACAGCGACTATCTTCCACCGCTGCTGGCGCATGTGCAACGTTAGCAAGACGATATTCAACATTAACCACTGTCCAACCCATCTCCAGGTATGGGAGGAATGCCAGCGAGACGCTTTCCTTAGAACTACTGGTCCATCCGCCACCGTGAAAATAAACAAGGGTTGCATTCAAACCTGCCATTTCTCTTGGCTGATAAACATCTAGTTTAAGATCTTCACCACTCGCTCGTATGTACGTGATATTGGGAAATATAAGATAATTATTGGCGACTTGCACAAATTCTGAATTGACGCTCTGCGCAATGACTGTCTGTGAACCTGGGAATGATCCAAGTGACAAGATAAGACAAACAATTAGATAGTGAATACTTTTTACACATACATTATGTTTTTTAAAGAGATTACGCATTTAAATGCTCCTGGCAGATCTAGCACCATCCGCATAGCTTTTTATGGTTCTAAAAACTCTACCACCATATGCAATTGATAACACTAATTTGGGTATAGTTAGATTATATTGACACTTGTCTGCTTTGCCCAAATGATTTCAATTGATCGACGCAACACTTTATTCTTATAGCAAAAAGAAGGAGTGTTGAGCATGAAACGAAGAACACGTACTT
>JBNMOP010000091.1:0-11163 GCA_051275005.1 Gammaproteobacteria bacterium
GTGGAGAAGTATGTGGGTTATAAACAAGATTTAGTGTGAAAAATAATGTCCTTAAAAAACCTGCAGAAACAAGGTCTATTCAGAAATTTTTTTTCCCGATTCAGTTCTTCCATCAATTGTGTAATATGTGACACATAAAGTGACTGATAATATGTTTCAATAATAATAGAAAAGGGAATGAGTGTTATGCCTATAGATGTAAAAGTACCAAATATTGGTGATTTCAATGGTGTAGAAATTATCGATATACCTGTAAAAGAAGGGGAGATAATCAAGCCAGAGGAGACTGTTATTACTCTGGAAAGTGATAAAGCAACCATGGATATTCCATCAGACATGGGTGGCTTGATAAAAAAAATTCATGTCAATATAGGCGACAAGGTGGCTGAAGGTGACGTGATATTGACCCTCGAAGGTGAACAAAAAGCTGAAACTAAAAATACATCTAAAAAAATCGAGGTTGAAGCAGCTGAAAAAGATGAAAGTAAGGCCGAACCAGTAACGATATCAACTATTGAGCAAGGAAAAGGTGATGTACAGGCTGATCTAGTGGTTTTAGGCTCTGGACCGGGGGGATATACCGCTGCCTTTCATGCCGCAGATCTAGGGCTAAAGACTATTTTGGTAGAACGTTATTCATCATTAGGGGGTGTATGTCTGAATGTCGGATGTATTCCCTCCAAGGCTTTGTTGCATGCAGCTAAAGTAATCAGCGAAACCAAAGAGGCCCATGAATTTGGAATAGAATTTGATAATTTAAAAATTGATACAACGAAAATGTCCAAATGGAAGGACAAGATCATTGGTCAGTTAACTAATGGGTTAAAAGGACTTGCAAAAGAACGTAAAGTTGAAATTGTTCATGGTTCAGGAAAATTTATTTCATCCAATCAGCTCAGTGTGGAAACAGCAGAAGGAAAAAAGGTTATTGGATTTAAAAATGCAATTATTGCCGCAGGTTCTGAACCAGTAAATCTACCATTTCTGCCTGACGATACCAGAGTAATCAATTCAACAGGTGCATTAAAACTTGAATCAACTCCAAAACGCATGTTGGTATTGGGTGGTGGAATTATTGGTCTGGAAATGGCAACCGTATATCATGAACTCGGAACAAAAATAACTGTTGTCGAAATGCTGGATAAACTAATTGCAGGTGCTGATCCAGATATTGTCCGCCCCTTACAGAAAAGAATAACTCGCCAGTATGAAAATATATATCTCAGTACCAAGGTCACCGCAGTCAAGGCAGAAAAGAATGGATTGGTTGTTTCCTTCGAAGGTGACAAGGCTCCGGAAACTGATATTTTTGATAGTCTCCTTGTAGCTGTTGGCCGCACACCTAATGGTAACAAGATTGGCGCTGAACTTGCTGGAGTTACGGTTGATGAACGCGGCTTTATTAATGTTGATGATCAGCAACGCACTAATGTTCCAAACATATTTGCCATAGGAGATATTACTGGTCAGCCAATGTTGGCACATAAGGCTACCCATGAAGGAAAGGTTGCAGCTGCTGTATGTGCTGGCGAGAAGCGGTCATTTATAGCAAGAGTAATACCGTCAGTTGCCTATACAGACCCCGAAGTCGCGTGGGTAGGTATAACGGAGGCTGAAGCGAAACAACAGAATATTGATTACGGCAAAGGTGTTTTCCCCTGGGCAGCCAGCGGTCGTTCCTTAAGCCTGGGTCGTAACGAAGGGCTAACAAAATTGATTTTTGATAATCATACTCAACAAGTGATTGGGGCAGGTATTGTTGGGAGTAATGCAGGTGATTTGATTGCTGAAGTTGCCTTGGCGATTGAGATGAATTGCGAGGCAGAAGACATCAGTCTTACTGTACATCCCCATCCAACTTTATCTGAAACTATAGCTTTTGCCTCAGAAATGTTTGATGGCACGATTACTGATCTATATATACCAAAGAAGAAATAGCAATCGTCCTAAATTATATGTGTATTAGTGATGTTCATCAGTGTATTAACTTCACATCTGGGTTAACGCGTTACCAATAAACGTAGTTCTGGATTCCAATTGAGTGGAATTGCGACAACGGTAAACGATAAATTAATTCATATAGTGGAAATAACAGGAATGGAGTTTTTGATGCTGTTGTAACGAATGATGATATTGTCGCAGTAGAAATTAGAAGCGAATAAAGATACCTCTTATAACTTTATATTCACAGTCTACAAAGTTAATCCAGGGACAGATTGAATCTGTCCCTGTTAAAAACAACTAGAACTGCTAGTCGGACTAATTTTTACTGATTGCGATTGGCTCGAATCCGCCTGGCAGTACGACGTTCACGATTACCGATACGACCATCATTATTTCTGTCCAGGCGATCTTGAAACTCACTAACTTGCCGCCTTTCCCGTGGTCCCAGGCTGCCATTATCATTTCTATCAAATCGTTCAAGTAATCTTTCCCGACGAGGGTTATCAGTATCCTGAGCTGAAACCAATGAAGATGCGGCAAATAATGACCCGATTACTAAACCTGTTGCGAGGTTGCTTATAAAATTACGTCGATTAATTTTATTATTAAGCATTCTAATTTCCCTTTTTTATTCATGTAATCCTAATAACGATCAGTTATTGAAATCGTTTACGGCATAAATAAAATAGTGCTGATATTCAATTGAAACCATGACATTGTTCACACTATTAAGTTTTTATGATGTTGAATAAGTACACTATAGGTATAAAACTCGTCGATGTGTGTCGTATAGATTTGCTTGAATTATGGTTGATAAATTATTTTTATTATATGCGTAAACATATTGCCGAGTGTTGCGTTGTAATATTTATAATCGACTGTCGTCAGAATTATGGAGAAATACTATGAAACTTAATCAATATATAAATATTATAATTTGTACATCAATAGTACTTTTGTCAGGATGTGCAGCGAGTCGGCCTGTGCTATACCCAAATAGTCATTTAAATACAGTAGGCATGGAAGTCGCTGACAGCGATATAAATTCTTGTATTAGCATGGCGAAGGCATCCGGTGCAGACAATGATAAACTAACTGAAACTACGACAGAAACCTTAGAGGGTGGTGTGATTGGTGGTGCCACAGGTGCGGTCGTTGGCGCAGTATTTGGTAGACCAGGACAGGGCGCTGCATCGGGTGCTGCAGGAGGTGCTACCGGACGATTAACGAGTAGCTTGTTTGATTTAGATAAACCTGATCATGTTTATCAGAAATTTGTTGACCGTTGCCTATATGATAAGGGGTACGAAATGGTTGGTTGGAAATAATTACAGAGGATGTTAAAAATTGTTCTGATCAGCAATATAATCCTGGTTATATTTATTGGCCTAAATCTATAATGGTACTGAAATTTTCTAAC
This sequence comes from Gammaproteobacteria bacterium, assembly GCA_051275005.1. Classification (GTDB taxonomy): domain Bacteria; phylum Pseudomonadota; class Gammaproteobacteria; order Eutrophobiales; family Eutrophobiaceae; genus Eutrophobius. The sequence continues at coordinate 3,365 of JBNMOP010000091.1, forward strand.
CGAAAAGTTTGTGCTGCTTGAATAAAAAAATACTAAACCTGTTCTCCTGTTTATCATCGGCATTGGTCGCTGCTGGTGTTTTTTTGCCCCTCGCATCAATTCCGATATATGGTGATATCACGTATAACAGAATTGCCTCCCTGGAATCCTACATTGTGATTTTTTTGGCTATTATAGTAGTCATGTTGATTTTTATGAGTAAATCCAAAATGAGTATTTTTCCTGTAGCAGGTATTTGGTTGACGTTACTGTTTCCTGCTATTAAAAGTGTACTTAAACAACAAGAAGATAAAGGAATTTTTAGTAAATTTGCCAGTAAAGTAACGGATCCATTAAAGGATTTTGCCGTAAATTTTATAACCAATATCACCGAGTTTAGTTGGGGCGGTTATGTTTTTATGGTTGGTCTTTTCATTCTTACCCTATCTAGTATTCTGTTGGTAATTAAAATGAAATAAAAAAGCTATTTTCATTTTAATGGTGTTAAATCTACATTCTCGAACATATCCATTATTTACCTGCAGCATATTTATCAGAGATAAAATTGGTGTAGCAAGCAATTTAATGGATAAATAAATTCTGCATCTGCCAACCTTTATGTATCCAAAATTTGGATTACTATATTGATAGTAGAATAAATCTATTGCCTAATCTTCGCATTATCAAGTAATGTGTTCTATTCGAAATAATCCATATAACCCGAAGGAATTGGCTAATGGAATTCTTGACGCAGATACAAAATATCCTTATAGATAGTTTTAACGAATTACTTCAAACAGTTAGTAGTTATCTTCCTAATTTAGTTAGTGCCTTAGCACTTTTCGTTTTCGGATTATTCCTGGCATGGCTGGTTAAATGGATAATCATTCGTCTCAGCGCTGGTATGGACCGTATGGTTCACGTTGTGGGTTTTACCTCTATTCCTGTCCTTAGAAATTGGCCCATAGGTGTCATCCTTGGGTGGCTGGTCTTCTGGTTGTTAAATCTATTTTTTGTTACTGCTGCAGTTGAAAGTATGGGCTTCCCCGGTCTTGCAAACTGGTTGGGCAAACTGATAAATAACCTGCCATTATACTTTATTGCCATCATGATAGTTTTTGTCGGATTATGGATTGGTAATTTAGCTAATAATAAAATACAGGCAAGCGTAGATTCAACGGGGCGACGACAAGCTGAAGTACTTGGCAGGGCATTACGGATGTTTATTATTAGTATTGCTGTAATTAGTGCACTGTCGCAAATAGGTCTTGATGTATCGATATTTGAAAAAATTCTGGTAATTCTTTTGATTTCTATACTCGCGGCAATTGCTTTGGCATTTGGTCTTGGTGCGGGGCCGGCATTATCCAATGTAATATCAGGTCGCTATGTAAAGAAGACCTACCAATTAGGTCAACGGATAATGATAAATGGTATTGAGGGTGAAATTCTTGAAATGTTAGCAACTGGTGTTGTGTTGGATACCAATTCTGGACGAACATTTATTCCGGCTAAAATATTTACAGAAAATACTTCTGTTCTTCTCGACAATGATGGAGGCCAGAGTGACTAATCAACTATCAATATATTTTCTTGAAGAACACCCGCGCGAGTCTGCAAAGATTCTGGAGAAATATTCTTCTGATGAGCTGTTAGCGTTTTTCGTTAATTTATCTGATTTGCAGGTAGCTAATTTAATTCGATACTTGTTTCCTGATCTTGCTGTTGCATGTCTCATAGTACTACCAAAAGAACGGTCAGCCGCAATTCTTGAACAACTTGGTGTAGATGGGGCTAGCAAACTTTTAAGTCGTATATCAGTAAATCAACAGAATGAAATCATAAATTCTATGTCTAGAAGTGTTTCTCACAATCTTAAGCAAATATTGAAATATCCCATAGGGACTATTGGCCATTATATGAGCCCAAACATATTTATTGCATCTGAAGATATGCTCGTAGGAGAAGTTATAAACCTGGCAAAAACTGCTAATAGTGAAATTCTGGGAGATATTTTTATTATTGACGATCAGCAAATCCTTGTTGGAGTTGTCGATGTAAAAAGTCTGGTATTTGCTGATGCGAGTGATGAAATTCAACAACTCATGAAGATACCGGACACAGTTTTTAATGTCAGAACAAATCTTGAGTATGTTAAAGACAATCTGCGTTGGCGATTTAAGGAAGTTTTGCCAGTGGTTGATCAAAAAAATATTTTTGTAGGCGTATTAAGACGATCAATCATGAATGATATATTGACGGGTGATCAAGCCAAACAAGATGAAATCGGAATCATGGAGACAGTGATAGATATTGCTGATCTATTTTGGGAAGTATGTTTCAGTTTTATTAATCCTAATTCAGAACCACATACCAAGGCTAAAGTTTATTAAAGAACAAAAAACTGAAATAGAAGATGCCGTAAATGATGAGTTTTTGGATAGGTATCCTGCGGAAGCGGTACAAATGCTCGAACAAATGGACCTGGAAGAAGCAACAGTTATCCTGAATAACAGACCGGTATCGATTGCATTGAAAATATGGAGGAGGTTGTCACCGGATTTTGGTTCAAAAGTGCTTATGAAGTTGGATTCACAAAAGCAATTACAGGTTATTGTAAATCTTGAACCTAATCTGGGAGCAGCATTTTTAAAGGCAATGGATGAGGCTACTCGAATTGACATTATCGGTTCAATTAAAGAACGATATATTAAAAATGACCTTATTCGAGCAATGACGTATCAAGAAGATACAGCCGGGGCCTTAATGGATGCTCATGTTATGTATTTTCGTCCGGATATGACAGTAGATGAAGTGATATCAGTTTTACGAGGCAGACCTCATGGAATATTTCGTAAAATCTATACAGTGGATGAAGATAACCGTTTGCATGGATCAGTTGATATGGAAGATCTGGTATTAGCTAATCGCAATGACACATTGTCGGTTTTAGAACGGCATAATCCGGGGAATGTGGATGCAAATGCCACAAGAGAAGAATTGGTAAATTATTTTGAACAACAAAAAGTGACTGATTTGCCAGTACTTGATATAGATAAACGATTAATTGGTATGCTCAGGTATCATGTACTGGTTGATGCTGCATTGGAAGAATCCAGTATCGATATGCAAACCATGGTGGGAGTGAGTAAAGATGAAAGGGCATTATCACCGGCCCGTTTTGCAACCTTGAAACGATTGCCCTGGCTGGAAATTAATCTGGCAACGGCTTTTCTTGCGGCAATGGTGGTCGGAATGTTTGAAGAAACCATTGCACAATACACGGCATTGGCAATCTTGCTGCCAGTAGTAGCAGGACAGTCAGGTAACACAGGCGCTCAGTCTCTGGCAGTGACGATGCGTGGTTTAGCATTAAAAGAAATTTATCCGAGAATGTGGTCGAGGATAATTTTTAAGGAATTTAATGTTGGATTAATGAACGGAATCGCCGTTGCAGCAACGACTGGAGTAGGAGTTTACCTGTGGAGTAAGTCACTTGGGCTAACTTTGGTTATAATGATTTCCATGGTATTGTCCATGGTAATTGCCAGTGTTTCTGGCGCATTAATACCAATAATATTAACTGTCACCGGTCAGGATCCTGCGCAGTCTTCTTCAATATTTCTGACTACCATAACGGATATTGCTGGTTTCTTCAGTTTTCTGGGGATAGCAACGTTATTTCTGCATTTATTGTGATTAGATTTACGCTTTATTGAAAATTTGAAAGTCATCATTTTCAAGCAAGAAATAATATCTTTTAATTTATAAATAGAATACAGGTCAGAGCTATGCCGGTGCTGTTGTTGTTTTGTGCGGTCCTTTTCTGGTCTGGTCATAATGTCGTTGCAAAGGGAATGATCCCTTATGTTCCCCCTCTAAGCTTTACATTTATTCGTTGGATGTTGGCATCCCTGATCATTCTCCCATTTAGCTGGTCATTCATTCGTAATGATTGGGCTATTGCAAGAAAATCCTGGAAGCGTTTATTACTCATTGCAGTCACCGGAATCAGTGCCTTCAATACATTTCTTTATATCGCACTGCAGACTACCACTGCCATTAATGTCGGGTTAATATCCAGCATTTTTCCTGTCACCATCGCTTTGTTTTCATTTTTAATCTTAAAAATCAAGCTTAATAAACTTCAACTCCTGGCCATGCTGGTTTGTTTTATTGGTGTTATTGTCATAATTTTTAAAGGTGATATGTCTTTTCTTACCAGGCTAGTTTTTGTCGAAGGAGATCTTTGGATGCTAGCCGGGGTATTTTGTGGGGCATTATATCCAGTGTTATTACACAAGAAACCAGATATTCACGGGTTTAGTCTATTAACTATTTTAATCTTGTTTGGCACTCTCGTGTCTTTCCCACTATTTTTATTCGATATATTTATGGGAGATTATATTCAGATGAATCAGCAGGTCATTGTTGGATTATTCTATATCAGTATTTTTCCCTCACTGCTCTCATACATGTTCTGGAACCGGGGGATAGAAATGGTTGGTGCAAACCGGGCTGGATTGTATTTGAATCTGGTTCCCATTCTCACAGCAATCATGGCCTACGTATTTATAGATGAAATAATAAGTTGGTACCATTATGCCGGATTAATGATGATTATCAGTGGCATGATCCTTTTCAATCTGCAGAACCTGTATATTAGGCAAAATGGGAGATAATTCCTTTCATATTAATTCTAACACCTTAAATTACTTGGTTTTTTCAGCAAGTCGAGGCAGAATCAAGTCTGGAGATTTTAATTCATTATAAAAATAAATAGTCAGGGATTTGTTAGTGCTTCCTAGTCTAAAAAATAAAATTATAGCGTGTCACGAATGTGATCACTTATACCACTACATTCCCATCGCTTCATCGGGGAAAGCCACGTGTAAGCGCTGTGGTTCGTTATTGTACCGAAACGTACCGAATAGTCTTGACCGTGGTATTGCCCTCTATATAACAGCACTAATCCTTTTTATCATTGCAAATACATTTCCCTTCTTATCATTGGAGCTTGGTGGAAGGGTCGAGGAGAACATTCTCTTGTCTGGTGGGGTAGCCATGTATCAGATGGGCATGGGAGAGTTAGGTGTAATTATTTTTCTGACCAGTATTGGTTTCCCATTTTTAACCATTATGGGCATGTTATATCTAATGATCCCCATTCGGATGGGTTATGTCCCGCCGGTTATGGGGCCAGTTTACAGAATGATAGAAGCCATAAGCCCCTGGAGCCTGGTGAGTGTATTTATGTTGGGGGTTTTGATTTCCATTGTTAAGTTACAGGATCTTGCCAATGTTATCCCAGGAATTGCTCTGTATGCATTGGTAGCTTTATTGGTGAGTTTTACCGCTGCTCGTGCAAACTTTGACCCTGAAACTCTGTGGGGACATTTTGATTACAGGTTACCCGATATCAGCAATCCTGAAAAATTAATGAATTGTCATACCTGCGATCTATTGACCAGTGCAAAACCAGGACTGGAAGATTGCCCAAGGTGTTCAGCACCTATACACCACCGCAAAACAAACAGTATAACCCGTACATGGGCTTTGTTATTTACCGCTACAATACTAATAATTCCCGCCAATCTATACCCGGTAATGACCGTGATTCAGTTTGGACAGGGTGAACCCAATACAATTATGAGCGGTGTATTTCACCTGATTGAAAGTGGAATGTTCGGACTGGCGATGATCGTATTTGTGGCCAGTGTAGTAATTCCGGTTATGAAATTAATAATACTTACTTTTTTGCTGTTATCTGTACAGAGTGGATCTACATGGCGACCAAAAGATAGAACTTTATTGTATCGAATAACAGAGACTGTGGGTGCGTGGTCGATGGTTGATATATTTCTTGTGGGCATTCTTTCAGCGCTGGTTAGTCTTGATGTTCTTTCTACAATACGGCCTGGCATAGGCGCATCATTTTTTGCAGGAGCAGTTGTTTTTACGATGTTTGCCGCACACAGTTTTGACCCGAGGTTAATATGGGACAATGCAATGAATAACGACAAGTTGACAGATTAATGGAAGTCGCCAACCCTAAAATTAACGAAACGTCAGGCATTTCTATGGTATGGATTATCCCGATCCTTACCGCGTTGGTAGGTGGTTGGTTAATCGTTAAAACCATATCTGATCAAGGTCCCGTTGCAACCATCAGCTTCTTAACGGCTGACGGTATAGAAGTCGGAACCACCAAAATAAAATATAAGAACGTAAATATTGGTGAGATTGAAGGGATGGAATTCAGTGAAGACTTTTCACATGTGCTGTTGACAGCACGGTTTAATAAAGGGATGGATTCATTCCTTAGGCGTAATACACAATTATGGGTGGTCAGGCCACAATTAAGTCTTAGTGGTGTGTCGGGATTGGATACCCTGGTATCTGGTGCCTATATTTCCATTGAACCTGGACAGGGTGCGCCACAATTTCATTTTGTTGGTTTGGAAAAACCACCCGTAGTTTTATCTGAAACCCTTGGACAGCGGATAGTATTAATAGCAGACAAACTGGGATCTATCGACACCGGTTCGCCGGTGTATTATAAAGGCATTCAGGCAGGTGAAGTGTTGGCTTACGAGTTGGCGAATGATAGAGAAAGTGTTTATATCCACATCTTTATTAATGATCCATATGACCAGTTAATTCGTGGTAATACACATTTCTGGAATGTTAGTGGAATGGAAGTTGACGTTTCTGCCGACGGGGTTAATGTCAGAACTGAATCAGTAAAGAGCCTGATCTTCGGTGGAATTGCCTTTGATACGCCAGATACCCTGGAACAGGTAACGAACGATACCCAGGGATTAGTCTATACCTTATACAATAGCTATGATGATATGGGCGATAATATCTATTCACGGAAGATTAACTATGTTGCCTATTTTAATGGTTCTGTTCGGGGATTAAGCCCTGGTGCACCGGTAGAATTTCGTGGGATACAGGTAGGGTCTGTACTGGATTTTAGATTAGAGTATGATCTGGAGAGTTCCGGATTCATGATCCCTGTGTTATTTGAATTAGAACCAGAACGAATTGTATTTCGAGATGAAGTTGACGAAATTAGTACCTCTAATACGCTCAATAGCCTTATAAATAATGGACTCAGAGCCAGGCTACAATCCGGAAGTTTAATTACCGGCCAACTCTATATCGAATTGGTTATGAATCCCGACTCACCCATACATTTACTTGCACGTGATGATACTGTTCCTGAAATGCCAACAGTCTCATCTGCAAGTATAGAATCAATTACCAATTCATTGGAAGCGTTTGTATCACGTCTTGATACAATTAAACTTGAAGAAATAGGCAAGGAATTACTGGGTACACTGGAAGGTACTAATAAATTATTTAGTTCTCCTGTGGTGCAAGCCTCTTTAGACAGTCTGGAAGCATCGATGGAATCTTTTCGGAATATCCTTGCAGCCGTTGATGAGGCAAATTTAAATGAAACTATTGCTGCTGGTCATGATGTATTGGAAAAATTTAGTGAAACATTGGAATTGACCAATTCAATTTTGGAACCTAATTCACCTATGCAATATAACGTTATTCAATTAACCGGTGAGTTAGAGGAAACCGCACGTTCAATTCGGGCCCTGGTAGAAATCTTGGAAAGAAATCCACAATCTTTACTTTTTGGTAGAGGCAGCGAGGAAGAATGATCATGGAAAAGCAAAAATTATTTAAATGTAATTATATCTTTACCATAGTGATTGTCACATTTTTATTATCCGCTTGTTCTGGTGGTGGCAGTTCTATTCGTTACTACCTTATTGATCCGATGAACAATGCAACATCTG
>JBNMOP010000092.1:0-11138 GCA_051275005.1 Gammaproteobacteria bacterium
CCCCGAATAATCTGGCTGCTGATAATATTACAATTGGAATTATGTCATTGGATAGTTAACTATTTTTACTAGTGTCAATATACTGATAGTTATTCTATAACCTCTATTTATTCCGGCAATGCAAAGACATAGATGGCGTTGTGGCCACGTACGAGATCCATTTCCGGTACCAACGCGGACTTGCTAGAGGTACCGCCAGTACCTTCACCCGTTAATATCGCGATGTATTGCCTCCCACCAACAGCATAGGTAATGGTGCTGTTCTGGACGATGCCGCCGACAATTGTTTCCCACAGAATCTCACCATTATCCGCATCAAATGCCCTGAAACGCCTGTCCATGTCACCCCAGAAAACCAGCTCACCGGCTGTTACCAAAACGGCGCCGTTGCTGGGGGCACGTTGGGTGTGTATGCGATCAATTTTGCCGGTTTCCATATCTACTTTTGCAATACCTACCCAGTCATCGGCGTCGGGACTGGTACGGATTAATGGCTGCATGTAATGGCCATTTCCTGTCAGCAACGCGCCGGTGCGCTTGTCACAGGCGTCATGGTATGGAATGTAAAGGGCATTGCGGCCGGGGTGGTAGGCCATGGGCCAGTAACTCTTGGTATTAGAGAAACATATCTTCTCCAGGACCTGTTTATCCTCGGTGAGGATCATGTCGCGGCTGATAGAGGTCCTGCCTGTTTCTACATCGATATCATCTAAATAAAATTCCGGCACATCAAACGGGAATGGTGTAGCCCAGATGAATTCACCATTGAGTGCATCCAGAACCCAAAGCCCACCCGTCTCAGCGACCCCAACGAGCATTTCTCTTACCTGTCCCCGGGGGATGTTTGGATTAATCCATTTTACTGAATCAGGATCGGGATTGATTGCAGAGGTAAATCGAATTTGTTCGTGGGCAGGATCATAGTCCCAATCATCACCAGGCAAATACTGGTAGTACCAGGCCAACTCGCCGGTATCCAGATCAATCGCCAGGGTGGAGTTACAATACAACTCGACGGGTGAGGTCAACGGTATGGCAAAGGGATCACCGTTGTATCTTTTGATGCGTGTATGGGGACTTGAATTGCCCACCATCCAGTAAACCAGGTTGTGTTCAGGATTGTAACCAGCCGGCAGTCCCCAGGGCGAGCAAGTGCGCGAACCTGCGGGCATATCTCCCCAGGTATCGCCCCCCGGTTCATCAGGGCCGGCGGGCGCAGTGAATCGCCAAACCTCATCCCCGGTCGTGGCATCGTGGGCGGCGATGAAACACTCTGTCCTCATGTCCTCCCCATACTCACAATTACGACCGGTGATGACCTTACCCCCAGCAACCATGGGTCCTGTTGTGTTTTTAGTACCTTTCTTGTAATCGTGTTCCTTGACCTCCCAGTGAAGTTCGCCGTTGTCAGCGCCTAGTGCCACAAGATAGCCATCGGGTGTACTGTACAAGAGCTTGTCCTGGTACAGACTCATTACCCGGTTTCGGGTGATACTGGCATATTCACTTATGTCGTCCGCAATTTCTCGAGAGTACTCCCAAACCAGTTTACCGTTGGTAGCGTCCAGGGCCTGGACAATAACGACATCATCTTCATAGGCAGGATGAATGACATACATCACGCCTTTATATACTAGTGGGATGATTTCCTGTGTCCCTGGGGACATACCCCGCGACCACGCCATCTTCAGTTGGTTTACATTGCTACGATTGACCTGGTCTAGAGGACTGAAACGGTTGTTATCATAGGTCCGGCTGTACAGTAACCAATCTGCCGGGTCAGGATTTAATAACATTTCATCGGTAACAGACTTATCATCAATAGGTTGAGCCTGGCTGGAGCCAATTACTAACAGAGAAACGACAGATATTATTAGACTTGAGATATTTAGTTTTATCATAATCCTGCTCCATTCAAATATATCCGACTGATCTGGTCTTGAATATTAATTTATTTTATAAGAGATACTTACCTTACCGGATCCTAATTACAATTGTTATTATTAAAACAACGCTTGACCGTTGATAAAATGACATATGTATCTAAGCAATATAACTTCGATTAATATCACTAATGCTCAATGTGCCTGCTTGTTTCATAATGATTTCAAGTTCACGTTCAAGAATATCCAATACCGTTTCAACACCCTCTTGTCCAAAGGTACCGAGTCCCCAAAGATAGGGTCGTCCTATGGCGATGGCGTCGGCGCCCAACGCCAGCGCCTTGAAGATATCCGTACCGCGGCGAATACCACTATCCATGATCACAGGGATGCGTCCATCTATGGCCGCTACAACTTCTGGTAGTGATTCAATGGTGCTGCGCCCGCTGTCTTCCGCACGACCACCATGGTTGGAAACAATGACGCCATCGATGCCGTGTTCTATGGCAAGCAGTGCATCTTCTTTAGTAACAATTCCTTTTAGTATAAGTTTCATTGATGTGTTATCGCGGATTCGATCAACAAAATTCCAATTTAAAAAGGTTCTGTCTGAGAAGGTTCGTTTTAGTCCTTCGAACATGGGTTTGGGGGGGATGACGCCAGCATTCGTTCCGTGACAAGACTGGCATTCAGGATTTGTTGCACGATGGTGACGGGTGTCTGCCTCGCGATTGCTAATTGGTAAGTCAACGGTGATAGCGAGTACTGGACAACCTGCATCCTCAACTCGTTTTACGATACCACGTGTTGTCTCCCAATTTTCATCTACATATAACTGATACCAAACTGGACGGCCTCGTGCGGCATTCACCGATTCAACGCCTAATGAGGTGACTGTGGAGAGTATCATCTCCGCATCGTGGGATTGCGCAGCGAGTGCTACCGGTATTTCCCCTTGTGGGTGAAAGGCTTTTTGATGTCCACATGGCGCAATGATGATTGGAGTAGGGTAGCGTACGCCGAAAAGCTCGACCGAGGTATCGACCACGCGTGTATTGATGAGACGTCGCATGCGTAAATTATATTTTTTGAAGCCGTCGCGGTTGGCTTGCAGGGTTCCACCATTATCCGTACCCATAGACATATAGGTGTAATGACCGGGACGATATTTTTGTTTTGCCGCTTCATGGAAATCAAAAACATTGATCGCGTCTTGCACCCGGGTAATAAGTTGTGGTGCATAGGGATCAAGAATATCAAATGCGGGCTGACCCATAACACGACTTGCTGCGCAGAGTGCGGGACTGGCAGCGAGATACCTTAGGAATGCCCGGCGCGTAGAAAGCTTGAATTCGTCATTCATTTAAATTCCCTGTTTTGTTATTAGTTATAGAAATCCTCTGCCGTTACGGACAGGGAAATTCTTCCTTTAGTGCATAGACGATAATATTGGAGGCAGAAAGGTGAATTCTTTCAGGGTTGCCCACTAGATATCGGTGCACGGGATTTACCATTTGACCCACAGTGACATCATCAGGGGCACAAAAGGAAGGCGATGTATTCATGGCAACAATCATGTCATGGGTATCACTGACCCCCATGACATAGCCTGCACAGATGGTTGCTGCTTCAACTTCGGCTTGTGAAACTTTTTGTTTTCTTGCATTGACGTATGAACCGCAGTCCCGTAGTAAGGCAAAACCGCTGTAAAAACTATGAACGTTTTCCGTCTGAGAAAACCCTTCATTACTTACCAACAGACAAGCTAGTATTAGCATATATTTTTTCATGCAGTCTCCAATTAATCGCAATTTATCTTACTCTAATCAATATATTTTATTTCATCAATGTTATGACAATAACAGTTGAATAGCAGCATTTGCAGGTTATTTTTTCTGGAATTTGAGTACTTCCGTGATCCATTGTAGTCACGCCAGTATACTGCGGGAAGGTTTTCTATTGGATACTGGCGTGCGCCAGTATGACGAGGAGTAAATGTGTTAGATGTAAGATAGTTTTACTTTATTCCTCGTTCGACGAAATGACGAATACTCAATTACGTCATTCCGGAATTCGCGTAGCGAATGTCCGGAATCCAGTTGATAAAATAGCCGCTTACAAGGCGGAGTTATTAAATTGGATATTGACTTTTACCCAAGGGCACAAGCACCAGTATAACGCAGGAAGTTTTTCTACTGGATTCTGGCCTGCGTCAGTATGATGAAGGAACAGTTGTTTGCTGGTTTTCCATTTACTATGGTGGTCGCGCCAGTATGACGAGGAGTTTGAGTACTTGGGGAATTCAGTTGATAAATACGATGGTATTGCCGGTTTGCTAAAGAGACGCTGACCACTTATCATTTTATACATTAATATCGGAATAAGAGTTAAAAAATTAAGGAGAAAGTATGGTTAACCCTTTTACAGATCAAGAAAAATTTATGAATGCATGTGATCAAACGACGGGTGGTGCGATTGATGAGGAACAATATGCGTTGTATCGAAACTTGATAGCTGAAGAAGTTGATGAGCTACATGAAGCCGTTGCAGCAAATGACAAGGTTGAACAACTTGATGCATTGATAGATATTCTGGTTGTGACGATAGGCGCGCTGCATTCAATGGGTGCGGATGCTGAAGGTGCCTGGAAAGAAGTGTTACAAACGAATCTTGCCAAAATTGATCCTGCTACAGGCAAGGTAATAAAAAGAGAAGACGGTAAAGTTTTAAAACCGGAAGGTTGGAAGGCACCTGATCTTGTTGGTTTTTTAGCGAAAGATTAATGTAGTCAGAGACAATGAATAGTAGTACTGGATTATAACCCTATGGCACTTAAAGCAACTATATTCAAAGCTGATCTGAACATCGCTGATATTGATCGGCATTATTATCATGATCATGCCCTCACTATCGCCAGACACCCCTCAGAAACCGATGAACGGATGATGGTGCGGTTGTTGGCCTTTGCATTAAATGCCCATGAGGATCTGACATTTGGTCGAGGGTTGAGCACTGAAGATGAACCTGATCTCTGGCAAATGGATCTAACCGGGAATATCGAGCTATGGATTGACCTCGGACTACCGGACGAGCGCCGCCTGCGTAAGGCAAGTGGCCGCGCCCGACAGGTTATTGTCTACAACTATGGTGGTCGTGGAGCCAAATTATGGTGGGACCAAAACCGTGACAAGCTTTCGAGGGTGAATAATCTAAATATATTTAGTTTTTCAGCGGAGACGAGTTTGTCACTGGTTAAATTGGCTAATCGTAATATGGTACTGCAATGTACGATTCAGGATGAGACCATTTGGTTAGGGAATGAGGAAGAGAGGATAGAGGTGGGGATAGAAACATTAATGGAAAAAGGGTAAGGAAGAATTTTTTATTGGATACTGGCATTCACTGGAATATCCTCCTGTATATCTAGTGCTTCCGCTAACTATGGCGGCCGCGCCAGTATGAGGCAGGGGTTCAGCTAATATATCGAAAATTAAGATGCCTACTTAAGTTGTGCGTGTAGAAACTCGAAGCTACGTTCATAGGACAGGTCAGATGCCGCTTTGCGATTTTCTGGAAGTTCGTCATCAGGCGCTACTTGAGCGAAGCTGTGTCCCATACCTTCGTACCAATGGCATTCATATGCCTTACCCATTCGATCCAGTGCCTTGGTAAAGGCATCGACTTCTTCACGTGGGGTGGAATGATCTTCAGTACCGTAATGGCATTGCATTATGCAATTAATATTCTCCAGTTCACGTTCATCTGGAAATAGGCTTTGATGATATATAACTGCTGCTGCGAATTCGTTGCTGCGGGCAGGTGCCAACAAGGCTAATCCACCGCCTAGACAAAATCCCATTATTCCTACTTTTCCTTCCGTACCGACCCAGGGCAGGCTACGTAAAAAGGCCGCGCCGCCAATGATGTTATGTGTGGCGTTATTGAAATCCAGAGAATTCTTTGCATGTAAACGTCCTACGCGATCAGGTGGCATTTCTTCACCCATGAAATCAGGAGATAGGGCAACGAAACCAGCACGTGCATAGCGTCGCGTGATCTCACGCTGTGTCCAGGTGAGACCGCCCATGCCAGAGAGTAGCACGACTCCGGGTAAGTTAGTTCCCTCTGCCGGTCGTGCAAGAAAGGCGTTGGTGTAGATATCGTCGGTTTTATAACCAGCGTGTAAGGAGAAGATATTACCTTCGTTTTTTTCAGTCATTGAATTATTACTTGTCATACTTTGTAGAATATAGAATAAATGGGTTCAGTGTCGATTGGTTTTTTAAGTTTATGTTCCTGCAGTACTGTTTTTGTAGTGGAATACTGGCATTCACTGAAAAATGCTGCTGCATTTTTCAGTGCTTCCACTATCCATGACAGCCGCGCAAGTATGACCGAAGGAGTGGGTTCTCCTGCATGACGAGTATTGGATGTAATAACGGATTGTTGGTTTTAGCGCTGTATAATTGGGTCAGAGTAAAATTACCAGCACGAGAAGTGAGATTTCATTACTGGGTGCCCGTCTTCGCGGGTATGACGGAGGAAAAGTTGGTTATTGGATACTTGTTTTCACTAGAAAATGCGCCTGCATTTCCAGTATTTCCGCAATCCAGAGCGGTCGCGCCAGAATAACGATAGGAGCGGATTCGCCTGCATGACGAGTGTCAGATGTTATTTATGGCTTGTTTGTTTCAGCGCTGTATTCACTATTTCTATGCACATCAATGCCAAACATTCGTGCCGGCAGTACACATGCACTGATTATAGAAGTCGTTAATGCGGCAGCATAGGGAATACTCTGAATCGCAAGTAGGGCTATCCATAAAGTAAAGTCGGGGCTGTCGACTCGGGGTATGGCAGTGAGGGTAAAAATGGCAAGCATGAATGCCATGAATATAAGTATTTCTTCAAAGGCCGATGCAATCGCTACAGAGAGCATGTGTGGGCTGGCCTGTTTAGGGGTTCGGATAAATGGTTGGTTACTCGTCACCATGCCACATAGCATGGCCTTGCCTATGGTGTACGATAGTGACAATCCAGCGATAGCTGCTGCAAAGGTTCGTCCCAGACTTGCGTTAAGTTTTCGATTATATAAATGAAACAGTTTAACGAAATTGAAGCTGAAAAAGAGAATTGGAAAAACGGAAAATGCCAAGTGTGGCGCCTCAAATACCTCCGGGGCATAGACCATCCCTGCGGACCATAAGATTGCGAGTATACTGAATACGAGACTTGCACTGTCAGTAAACCAGGGTAACCAGCCTGCTATAAAGTGATACCGTTGACGGGTAGTCAGGCGGCTTTCCTCTGGGAACAATAATTTGCGCAAGTGTTGTTTAATGATTTGCACGGCACCATAGGCCCATCGGTATCGTTGTTTTTTGTAGTCAATATAGGTATCTGGCATGAGGCCACGACCATAACTTTGTGTGGTATAACTGGCTTCCAGTCCATGTTCAAAAACACGCAATCCCAGTTCAGCGTCTTCGGTAATACACCATTCAGCCCATCCCCCCAGTTGATCCAGGGTTTGCCGCCTTACCATGGTCATAGTGCCATGTTGAATGATGGCGTTTTGATCATTGCGAGTAACCATGCCAATTTGAAAAAACCCCTGGTACTCCGCGTAGCACATGGCCTTGAATGCATTTTGTTCTTCATCTCTGTAATCCTGAGGTGCCTGGACGATGGCAATATTTGGATTATTGAATGAGGGAATTAAATCACGTAACCAGTTGTTATCAACAATATAATCACTATCGATAAACGCTAATATCTTTGCCGCATCGCATGTATGACGGAGCGCATAATTCAAGGCGCCTGCCTTGAATCCCGGTAATGGATCTATGTGATAAAACTTAAAATTCTTTCCCAGTAAAGCACAATGATCTTGCACAGGTCGCCATACCTTTTCATCTTTTGTATTGTTATCTATGACGATGACTTCATAGTTTGGATAATCAAGAACCGATAATGCGTTGAGGGTTTTGATGAGCATGTCCGGGGGTTCGTTATATGTCGGGACATGTATTGATACCATAGGTTGATAATCATCATTGCCTGTATGTGGTGTATGAGCTCTTAATCGATGGCTAATCCAATGTGCCTCTATCCACTCGTGGGTCTCTGACAAGAGCAGGATGATCATACCAAGCATAAAAATCAGCAATACAATGCCGACTATGATTCCTGTTAAGGTTATGTATTGAATTGAATAATCGTAAATTAACCAGGCAACCAGAGTGACCAGGCCATAGACGACTATTGCAAAAAATGTCTTACCCGTGTTATTCACGGTACGACTGGTGATATAGAAAAGGCTTAACAGCATTATTCCAATAGTGATGGAGATGGATGCCAGTGTTTGCCATTGTGGGATTTTAATTATGGGTCCATCAAAAGAAAATTTTGCTTGTCGTTCTACATCAAAAATTCCCCAATAAGCGCCTACCGCGCCCTCTATCTTTTGCTTCCAGGGCTGATCAAAGGCCTCCATTAGGAAATAATTATAGTTTTCCTGTTCTGCCAGCTTTAAAAATCGTCTAAGAAATGTGGCTTCATTTTCCACAGAGGCGACTGCACTATATCGGGTACGGCCTTCACTGGGCCAACCTACCTCGGCGATGACTATGGGTTTGTCTGGAAACCGTTGCTGTAACTGTGCAACCCTGTCTGTGACAAAGCCTACGGCATCTGCAATATCTATCCCTTCCCAGTAAGGCAAGATATGCACAGCAATAAAATCCACATTCTCGGCGAGCTGCGGGTACTTCATCCAGTTACTCCAGATCTCTGCAGTACTCACTGGTTGGGAAACCTTGTCTCGGGTAAAGTTCAGGTAGGTGATTAATCGATCGATTGAGATTTCATCACGTAACAACACTTCATTGCCGATAATTAATTTTTCTACATTCGAAAATTGAGCAAGTTTCACAGCGCGGATAATTTCATCTTCATTAGAATTGGACTCTGCATCTATCCATGCACCAACTGTTACATTTATATTGTGATCAGCTGCCAGGCGAGGTATCTCATTAAATAAACCCTTTGTGGTATAGGTACGTATGGCACGGGTTTTGTCAGAAAGAAAAGCAAGATCAGATTCTAACTCTTCGATACTTGGTGTTGGACCTAGAACGCCATCTTGATTTTTTTGATAGGGCGAAAAGGCCATGCCTTTTAATTCTGTTGGCCAGACAGGTTCCAGTATAGGCTCGTTATAAATAGTCCATCCACCAATAGTCAGGCTGGCGCAGATGATAATTATAAGGAGAGTGGAGAGAGGAAATGTTTTCATGATTATTCAGAGAAAGCGGTCAACAGTGTAACAGGTAGCTCATGCATCGTTGAAATTGGCTGATTAGCTGGTGTCATGCCTTCGGTAAATCCATTCTTTAACAGCGCTGCTATAATGTCGGAGTTTCCCGATACGATATGTACGGGTACATCCCAGCGAACATCTTTACCACTGACGTTTGCAGGGGGTTGATGATCACCAATGATAATCCAGACAAGGTCTTTATCTTGATGGGTACTTAGAAAACCACTTAAATAAGTAAATGTATAGACCAGCGTCTGCGCATACCCGGGTTGCATATTCTTCCATTCTGGAAATAAAGAGAGGGATTCTTCAAGTACTTCTTTTGCAAAGGGCTCATCGGTGAGTATGCGTGGCCAATCTTCTTGATAAGGTGGTGTGGGTCTAAACGGCATATGCGAGCTGATGGTCGTGAAGAACAGGAACAATGGATCACGTGGATCATTTCCCATTTCAGACTCCGCTAGTCTTGCTAGTGAAAATTGATCGGGGATCCTCCACCATCCAAACTCTGGTCCGTTATAATTAAGTTCTTTTGAACCGTAGATATCTGCAAATTTATAGAACATGCCTTCTGGCCACTCAGCCCTTAGACCGGGCATTAATGCCACAGGTCGATAACCCAATGCCGCGAATCGACTCGCCATGGTTGGACGATCCTGAGTTAACAATAGATCATAGGTAGACAAGTGTTTGATATCAAGACCAGTCATGAAGCTGGAATGAGCAAGCCACGAATTTCCACCAAAGGTGGGTGATTTGATAAAGGCGGAAACCACGCGACGATCTGTATTTTTGATTGTTATTGCGAATTGTTCATGACTGGCTGCAATTATCTCGGAAACAATTGGCGAGTCATAAGCCACCGCACCATAGGATTCAATAAATTGCACAACGACATCTGCATTACCTAATCGCGGCAGGTCGAAATTGCCCAAGGGTTCTGTTTCTGGTAGCACATCGTTAGCTTCGTCTGCAATAACTGTGGCGATGAATTCTGCCTGTTGCCAATAGGTCTTTGTGATGGGTATTGAAAACATGAAGACTCGTTGTAATGGCAAACCCGAGTAGCCTGCTGCGAAAATTATAATCATTGCACCCATTGTTATGGCGACGGCGCGTTGTTCCACTGTATTTGTAAGACCCGTAGCTATTCGTTTGAGTGCTAAGCGTAGTGAGGTAAATATTCCTGCCAGGGCGAGTAAGCCACCTGCAAATATCAGTATTACCATTATTGGATTCGCAACCTCAACCAGCATTTCAGTGACGTGCGGTATATATTTTGCGTCCCAGTAGAGATTAATACTTCGTCCGAAAAGGGCAGGGGCTGTGACTTCGATATAACGTGCAATGGTCATGGCAGTCAGTAGCAGGGCTAGCATAGTCAAGATGGGGGTAGATAGAGGTCGGATAAACCGTGAATACATCGCCAGGACAAAAATAAGTACCGCGATCTCCACAGAAAGTTCATAACGCGTAGTTATCGCTAATGTTGGCCAGACATTGTGAAACGTCAGTGCAAAATTTAAAACGAGAAGTGCCAGGGCGAGACCTGCCCAGCGCCTAATTGAGATAATATTGAACCAAATCAATGTAGAAACCCTATGAATACCGCAAATTGCATACGTGACCGAACCGATTGTTAAAATTAAACTTATGAATCCCGCTAGTCTATCCTATTTAAGTAATTAATTAGAATGGGGTCTGTCTATTTGACACGTTTGAGTAGATTAGTTTCCCCTTTCACTTGAATGAGATGATAACTCAACTTCTTTCAAGCCTTGGTTGCATTACTGTATAGATAGGCAAAATTTTCTTTTAATTATGTGTGATAACGGTTGAATATCGTTGTTTTTGCTCAATAAATTAAAGTGAAATGTCAGTTTTACTGCATTTATTATGTAGTGCAATAATCAGACGTATTGACCCATGTTTAT
>JBNMOP010000093.1:0-11030 GCA_051275005.1 Gammaproteobacteria bacterium
TATTACTCTTTGGTTGTAATAATCAATTAACTGTTAAT
Source organism: Gammaproteobacteria bacterium (assembly GCA_051275005.1). Classification (GTDB taxonomy): domain Bacteria; phylum Pseudomonadota; class Gammaproteobacteria; order Eutrophobiales; family Eutrophobiaceae; genus Eutrophobius. The sequence continues at coordinate 39 of JBNMOP010000093.1, forward strand.
CTCCCTCCTCCAGCAGTTTTCGGGACTATTGCCTTTCAACACGTCCGAGTGATTACTGTCTCCGGCAACGAAGTACTCTATGACTACACAGTGTTAGTTAATGGTTCACGCATTAAGAAGATGGGTCCATCAAACTCAATAATAATACCTAAAGATGCATTTCTGATAGAAGGCACTGGGCTGACATTGATGCCAGGACTCACCGATATGCATGCCCACTACGAGGAGGAAGAGAAAGGTCCACTTTTTGTAGTGAATGGTATTACATCTGTGCGTAATACATGGGGTAGTAAAGACCAATTCACATTTGATAGCAAAGCGAAGGCTGGTGATTTGGTAGGTCCAAACGTCTATACCACAGGACCGCTGACGGATGGCCCAAATCCTATTCATAGAAGATCTGTTGTCATCGACTCACCCGAATCGGCTGCAGCTGCAATTGACGCACAATTTTCTGAAGGTTTTAAAGGTATTAAATTGCATGAAATGCTTACTAAGGATCTTTACAAAGCTGCTGTTGGTGCGGCTAAAGCAAACGGGATGAGGATCTCATCACATACACCGACAGCAATGCAAGTTGAGGATTTACTTGAATTAAAGATTAATAGTATCGAACATCTTGATGGCTATGGAGAAGCGCTATCCAGGGGAGAATTTGATAGCAGTGTATTTCGCCCAAATGAATTGTGGCGAGAATCATGGCAACACGTAAATGAGGATGCTTTAGAACCGTTGGCGCAACAGACTGCCGCGGCCAATGTATGGAACGTACCAACACTCACCATGTATATTGATGTATATAAATATGAATCTGAGGCAGATAATTTCTTTGCACGCAGCGAAATAAATTACGTTCCACCCGGAATCATAAAATTTTGGCGAGGTGCGTTGAAAAGAACCGAACCATCATTATCTCATAAATTAGAAACAGCTCTACATGGAGAAAGCGCCCGATTGAAATTTATGAAAGCACTCTATGACGCTGGTGCACCTCTTCTTATCGGTACAGATACCCCTAATCCATTTATCGTCCCAGGTTATGCCATTCACGATGAATTAAAGCATTTCTCAGACGCAGGTATTCCAAACGATGCGATTATACGCATGGCAACGAGTGAGGCTGCTCGTTTTTTGGAAATTGAAGGGGAGTTTGGAGTTGTAGCAACAGGTGCCAGGGCCGACCTGATACTTATAGATGGAGACCCATTATTAGATTTATCGGTACTACGTGAACCTATTGGTGTCATGGTAAATGGGCATTGGCGTACTCGTGCAGAATTAATCGAGGTGCTCGAATACAATGCCAGTAAATTTAAGATTACTGCCGATGATTAAGTTAATAATTTGGTAAATAAATATTGCATGTCCGTTTTTGGCAATGACCTCACTTTGTCGACTTAAGGTGCTTATACCAAATTTAATATTCCCAAAATATTCTTTGCAAATCTAACGGATCCCTGGGCGTTACCAATGCCACTGCAGCCAGGATGCGTGCTTTTTGTGGATTCAAGTCATGTGAGACAACCCAGTTATTTTCATCATCATTTTCTTCCGCATTCCTGACAACAAATCCACCATGATTCACCCGTGACGATCTGATTATTATCGTGCCAGACTTACTGATATCTAATACAGTAGAAAATATATGATCAGAGACAGAACCGTTACCAGTACCGGCATGGATAATTGCCTTGGCACCATTACGTTTATGTTCTTTGTAGACGGTATCATCCATATTTCCGTGCGCGTATACGATCTGCACGTTGGCTAATGAATCAATGTTATCAATATTGAATTCAGATTTACTTGTATGTCTTTTTATCGGCGCACGAAACCAGTAAACCTTACTTTCCACAACCATACCCAGCGGTCCCCATGGACTATTAAAGGCATTGGTTTTGATGTTGGCACTTTTCGTGGCATCTCTTGCGGTATGTATTTCATCATTCATACTAATCACTACACCCATACCTTTACTACTTTCACTACCGGCCAGGGCAACGGCATTATAAAGATTGAGTGCCCCATCGGCGGATAACGCCGTCCCCGGTCGCATGGACCCCACCACGACAATAGGTTTGTCAGAATTTATTACAAGGTTAAGAAAATAACTCGTTTCTTCAAGGGTATCAGTGCCATGGGTAATCACAATGCCATCAACGCTATCTGATTTCACTAAAGCAGAGACACGTCTACCGAGTTGCATTAATCGGTCATTGTTATAATCCTGCGAGGCGATCTGGAAGACCTGTTCTCCACTTATATTTGCCAATTCTTCCAGTTCAGGTACTGCCTCAATAAGATCGTCCACTGATCTTGTCGCTGATTCATAACTTGCACTGGCAGTGGTACTCTTTCCTGCACCGGCTATGGTGCCACCGGTTGCCAGAATGACAATATTGGGTAGTTTATCTTGCGCATGAACGTACGTGGATAAGAACAGTAAAAGAAATAAATATTTTATTATGTCTTTGCAATTTATACGTATTTTATTCATTAGCTAGTTTCACCATTTTAATAATAATCCACGATCAAGGAATTCATATAAAAGCTGCCATTCCCTTACACTTGGGAATGTCCGCTACAGTCAGCTTAACCTTTACTGACGCGGCTGGATATGAACCAGATAACTGTTGTGATCCACGTACCAAAGCGAGATCGGATCAGTGGTATCGTCGATCCAGCTCTTGCGGTTATGGGAATACGGCTCTGGCAGAACATAGGTGATCCAACGTTCGGTCTTCGGATCCAGTCTCATATATCGGCCGGTTTGCACGGCAGCGGCCCAGACCTCACTGTTCTTGTCCACATTGGCCTCATAAAAACTACCAAAGTAGAGTAACGGCGCGACGAATTCCTTTAATCGGCGGGTACTCGATTCTAGACGCACTAATGACCCGCCCTTGCCACCAGACCAGAGACTATTGTCGTTGTTGTCGAACGCACTACGACCCGGTCCCTGGTTAGGATAACTGGACAGCCGTTCCACCACTTCGCCTTTTTCAATGTCGAGCATGATCATCCAATCCTCGCCCCATGCACCGCCGCCAACAAACTTGTTGTCGTCAGTGACATCAGTACCATAGGTACTACTTACATTCTCTACGGGCCAGGTCTCGACATATTCACCCGTCTCTGGATCGGTCTTGGTCACCAAATTTGATCGTATTTTCCAGATATAACCGTCTGGGGCGATGGCCCAGTTCCCACCCATGGACATATTGCACGGCCGTGGGGTGACCCCGTCGGGCAGATAGCGCGGCGGCGGTTTGATCTGGTGTAATTCATTGGTGTCAGGATTGATGCGTGTCAACATATGCGCCCAGTTCTGTGACGACCAGAGATTTCCTTTCTTTGTATAGGTGATCCAATGTGTCCCTGGTAGACAACCTTCCGGTACAGGAATATAAACTTCCTGAGTGATCCCCGTTGCCGGGTCAACTTTTCCAATTCGCGGGCCACGATGAGGGGAATACCAGAGAAAATCTTTACTGTCCTGTGCCGCATCGTGTGTAGACAGATACAGACGTGGCAGTTCGTATTCTGTGACCACCACTTCTGTGGACGGACCGGTTGGATAAGGCATCTCCTTGAAATGAGGATCCGGGGAGTCCGGCCCTCGTACTCGGGTAAGCCATTGCACTAACTTCTCCTCCACATCTGGTTCCATGCGACCGCTAGAATTTCGAAAGATCAGCGGTGAACCCTGGTAATGGCTCATGCGCTCAATTATCCGGCGCCAGCCGTTCTCATCAAAGCGCGCGCGGAATATTTGTTGATAAGAATGACACCAGTTACAGTTCTCAACGAAGATTCGCTTCTCTTCCATGGAGCCTGATAGATTGAACAACCATTCCGCACCGCTCATCTGACCCATGATATCTAGCGTCGGCGGCAACAGCTCCTGATCTGTGACACGCTGCAGGACAATCTCCTCAAGTTGGTTAGCACCATCAATCTGCACCGCATCACGACGGTAGGGCTGCCATCGCAATGGTCTTGCGATGCGCAGGGTATATTCCCCCGAAGGTAATTTTGGAAATTCGTATTCACCAGCCTCGTTGCTGTAAACGGTGGTGCGAATATTATTCTGGCTAGCAATCAGCTGTACCATAACCCCTTCCCGCGGCACACCATCGTCCGAACGTACGTTCCCCGTGGGACCGCCGTCCAGATTGCCACGATAGTCAAACCTCATGCTGTCGTCTTCCGACGCGGTATACCAGGGATTGGCCGGCAGATTGACGTCGACAGATGCGACACAACAGTCACCACCGTGGAAATAAGTAATCAAATCCGCAATATCGTCATCACTTAAGGTATGACTGAACCCTGGCATAAGTTCACTGCCGTAACGGATCTTGTTCGCCACATTGTCATCGGTAACCGGAGCACCGGACATCAGGGTATCTCTTTCGAAAAGGCCCTCTAACATAGGTGCGGGTGAACCCGCCTCTGCCGTGTACGAATTGTGGCAGGTCCAGCATCGGTAGTAATAAATCTCAGCACCGCGATCGGCGCCTTCGTCAGCGGCCTGCTGAAAGGCAAAGACCTTAGTAGATCGTTGCAGATCATCGATTAAGACACCTCGACCCGCATCAGCGGCTAAACCAGGGCTGATTTCAGACGTATCTTGCGAGGAATTAATGTTTGTATCTAATGTGGCTTGCGAAGAAACACCTCCAGCATCTTGTGTTACCGGCGTCTGCCCAGCATCACATCCCCCTAATACGACGACGACTATAATATAAAAGCCGAAAATCAAATTACTACTAAGATAGTTCCTTTCCATCTGTAATACCCCCACGATTTATGTAATTCTTTCTAAACATTTTAGGCAAATTTAATCCAACTTGAAATAATTATTATACCTTTTTCGCTATAACTTGAGCCCAGACTTAGAACTTGCCGTTGTCGTTCTTCCATTTATTGCGAGAAGGAATTGCTTCGGTCGTATCCCAGTGTTCAACAATTTTATCCTGGGCAACTCGATAAAGATCATAGAACGATGAGTGGACTCCGTTAAGCAATCCTTCACTAACCGAAAGTACAAAATTTCCCTCAGCCAGAAGTCGATGCATTTTGTCGTATTGTATCTTTATACCTTCGTTAGGTGTGGGATAAAATAATGCTGAATGCAGAGCCGACATTCCATCACCGATACGTGGGTTGTGCTCTGTAAAGTTCTCATCATTGATATAATCTTTCAGTTTATCAAATTTTCCATTTAACAGGATCTCTTCAACAAAGGATCGAACAATTTCCCGGTTGTATTCAGTCTTGTCAATATCGATAGCATCAGTCGGTCCATCAACCATAGTATGATCGGAGGGGTTCGGGTTCTGTCTTTTTTGGATATTGTCCCAATGCTCAACTGCAAAATCATCTTCAAAGCGGAAGACTTCAAAGCCGATATTCGAATTTGTAAAATCATACTCAGTGTGGGCAAAAACGTAGTTGCCATCCTCGAAAATACGCACAATATTGACGCGAGGAGATGTTTTCGACAATCGCTCAAACAACGCGGCCAGACCCTCGCTACCTTCGTGAGTCTGAGGGTTGTGCTGTATGTATTTGTCCTCATTAACAACAGCAACGGCTGCCGTATCACCAGACTCGATACCTTTAAGTAACGCGCAGATTTGATCTTTTCTAATTAAACTCATGGGTAATTATAATTCTAGTTCGTCAGCTAACTATTTATTAATAAGGATATAGGCCGCTTCGTGCCCGTAACGGAAAAGCAACCAGTCAGAAACCTGTAATCTGTCTACAATACTCGCGACTATTGTGAGTATTATTAAAGTAATAAAATTAAAATCTTCATAAGGAGCCTAACATCGCATTCGCTGATTTATCCAATACAACGCCTTATTATTTATATTTTGTTACCTAACCAGTTTATTCGATATAAATCACGACGTCTGTCCAAATAATTTCTTACAGACCCTTCATTTCGCAACTTGCTCAACTTTTCTAAATCAAGATCTACAATTAAAGTCATTTCTGTATTCGGTGTTGTTTCAGCCATAATTGCATCATGCGGGAAGGAGAAGTCCGATGGTGAAAAAACAGCAGATTGAGCATATTGAATATCCGCACCATCGACCTTTGGTAAATTACCCACGCTACCTGCTATGACAACATAGCATTCATTCTCAATTGCTCGCGCCTGTGCGCAACAACGTACTCTTAGATAAGCATTCTTTGTGTCTGTCCAGAATGGTACAAATAACAACTTCATGCCTTCTTCTGATTGTAGTCGTGCAAGCTCAGGAAATTCGATGTCGTAGCAAATTAATATACCAATTCTGCCGAAATCAGTATCAAAAACATTAAGATTGTCACCGCCCTGCATTATCCAGGCCCGCTTTTCATGTGGCGTAGGGTGGATTTTGTATTGTGACTCCAGCGTACCATCACGACGACAAAAATAGGAGACGTTATACAACTGATTGCTTTCCATGATAGGCAGTGACCCGGCTATAATATTAATGTTATAACTAACGGCCAAAAGGGATATTGCTTCAATAATTTCTTCAGAAAATTCAGATAAAGCCTTAATGGAATCAATAGAATCTTTATGTGTTTTAATGCCCATTAAAGGTGCATTGAAAAATTCTGGCAAAAGCGCCAGATCACATTGATAATCAGAGAGAGCATCAATGAAAAATTCAACCTGTTGAATAAGTTCATCAACGGTTTTTAGAGGTCTCATTTGCCACTGAACACAGCCTATTCTCGCGGATGTTTTGACAGCTCCAAACAAAGGTGTTTTTTCTTTGTCGTAATATAAGTTTGTCCATTCCAAAAGCGTAGCATAACCTTTTGACTCTTTATCTTCGGGAAGATAGTCGCTAAGAACACGCTTAACCTCAAAATCATTTGAGAGTTGAAAAGTCAGAATGGGGTCATAAATCTCCTTCTTTTTAACCAGCTCAATATACTTCTGAGGTGATATATCTTTAGCATGGTTTTGATAATTAGGTATACGTCCACCCGCCACGATGGATTTAAGATTTAAATTTTGGCAAAGCTCTTTTCTGGCTTCATATAATCTTCTACCAAGACGCATGCCTTGATAATCCGGGTGCACGACAATCTCAGCACCGTACAAGACATCTCCCATTGGATCGTGGGTTGTTAAGTAAGCATCCCCGGTAATTTCATCGTACGTGTGATGATCGCCAAATTTATCATAATCTACTATCAGCGAAAAGGCCGCAGCAATCACTATACCGTGATTTTCAATGCAGATTTGTCCTTCTGGAAAAGTAGATAACTGAGACCTGAATTTTTTCTCTGGCCAAGCGCCTCCGAAGTCTGGGTACACAATATCCATAATTTTTTTTAGATAGGCATAGTCATTTAATTCAAGATTACGCAGAATTAATTTGCGCTCTGAATCTTCTATAAATAAATTTTTTTTCATTGTAATTTCTACTGTTATAAAAATTTGAAATGTAGATAGGTTATAAAAAACACTACGGATGCAAATAACTAGTTGATAAGGAACCATAGACCCGCATCCTTATTTTTTTATTATAATTAGTCTTGATGGCTTGCTTATTTGTGAAACATATTGAACAGAGAACCATAACTTTTTCCTTCATGAACGTAGCTATTTTGTAACTTATTGTTTTTTACTAACTCAAGTTTAGATTATATACACACTAAGTCTATTAAATGCCAGCACGATTGCGGTCCATCTTAATGGCATTGTTCGATGTTATTACATTTCAAAACTTATTTGCCCATGTAACAAGACCCTGCATGATCATATCAATTGCAACTGTCCCAATATAAAGTGCCGTTATGCGACCAGCAACCTCTATATATCTATCTACCAACCCCTCTTGAGTATGATGCACTGAATCGTGTATAAACTTGAGAAATATTATTATTAATAGGCAAATAACAATCGCAGTCACAACAGCAGCACATGCAACCAAAGGCTCATGTCTTTTGCCGATAATTACGCTCGCGCTAATAGTGCCCGGTCCAATAAGAACAGGCATAGCAATCGAACCTGCAATGTGCTTTGATTCTCCTCTCAACGATTCGATAGCAGTTGGACCATAAAATACAAACTGAATACCAATGAGGAGGAATACAATACCTCCGAATATCTGGAATGAAGCAAATTCTACTTGCATTAAGTCTGAGAAAACGGTGTCTCCGAGAATCGCAAAACTACAGAAAACAGTACTGGCAATCAACCCAGCTCTTATCAATACGCGCACAAATTGTCCCTGTTTGAGCTTTTGCACCACGCCAACAAGGTAAATAATTACCAGGAACGGATTTATAAGGGTTAACAACAAAGCTGTAGATCTGAAAAAATCAGTCATAGTTTTTTTACACCGAATTTAAGGTTTAATGGACACATTTGTCCGCTAAAGTATTATAGGTGTTCTGTGAGTACTGCATTAAAACCATTGTTGTTACAACAAGGATTGGATTTTTTATGAATATAGTTCCTTAATCAAAGGTGTCAACTTTGCATATTTAATTTCTAATTTGAAAGTGTCAGCTAAATATTAGTGATCTAAAAAAATATTTATATTCTAATTATTATCAACATGAGGCATTAACCGACCACCTTGTTTTTTTTATATGTAGTCTTGATAGCTCGCTTATTTGTGCAGTATGTAGAAAAGTGAGCAATAAATAATTATATTTTCATAAATGTAGCCATTTCATGAATTATTGTCACTTGATAGTACTAAGTTGAGATTATATTCATACTAAGGCTACCAATAGTTTGATATTTTCTAATGTTTGCATTAGGTAGATAGCTGGCCTAATAGAAGTAAATCAACTAAATATCAGAAATGAGTCAGCTCTGTACTGCCGTCTCAACCGGTCGATGCAACACATGCGTCAAATCTCTCTGCTGGTGTCTCTAACCCTAATGTTTTTCTTGGTCGTCCATTGAGTTGTCTATTAATTCGGGATAGTTTCAACCCTGCTTTATCCCCACCCAAGCTGCTGAAGGCTGATTGTGTCATTCCAAATCTTCGTCATGTGTTTGATACGATTTCCTTCAAAAACCATGTGGTACACATAATCGGCAGCGATGCTATTACCGGTCGATTCTCCCGGTCCTCCTGGCCCAGTCTGGGTGCCGTGAAAAACTGCAAATGCAGCTACAGAATTTTGGTCTTCGTCAGCCGCAAAGAACTTAAGTTCGTAATGTCCATCTGGTATCGGGGTTAAAAGATTTTTCATCCATTCGCAGTAATCTTTCAAGTTGGTTACATCAGACAAGACTGTTGTCTGCGAAGAGAAGGACGCTTCAGGATGACAGAAAGCAGTACAACCTTCCCAGCCTTTTCCTGTTTCACAAGCTTCAAAAAATTGCTTCCCAATATCGAGATTATTGCTCATTAGTTTTTCTCCTTTAACATTTCGGACGTTCTTGAAGAGTCTTTGTAAATATTAATGTTATTAGAAATGGTCAATATTTGATACGAATTTTAACTAGTAACTTATGTCTACTTTTAATTGATCGATAATTATCGAAATTTAGTCTGCTTCATGACAGAAGCGAACAAAGTTTCCTTCACCATCAATTTTTTGATTATTAGTCAATATTCCCCACAACCGGATGCCCCTCAGATCGCCAACGCAACATACCTCCCGCAAGATTTGCAACATTAGTAAAACCAGCTTTTTGCAATATAACTGTTGCATGTGCTGAACGACCACCTCCACGGCAGACAGTTATTATTGGTTTATCACAATCAATTTCATCTATTCGATTACTCAGCTTATCGAGTGGAATTAGGCATGCATTGGTGATATGTCCCAAAGGTCCGTCATATTCCTCAGGCTCTCTTACATCTATTATCTGTACTTGCTGGTGAAGATCTTCTAATGATTGAGGATCGATCTCCCATATCCCGGCAAATGAATAATTCAGAGGAGCCCAGGTTTCTTGCTGTTCAGGTTGTAAATCTGCGTCAGGGCGACCAGATTTAAGATTTGCAGGTACTGCAATATCAATTTGGTGAGGATGTTGTAAATTCAGGTTACGCATATATCCGTCAAAATCATTCTCATTCAACTTTCCACCAAGTCGCGGATTATACTTTTTTTCCTCTCTAACGCTTGTTACAGTCAACCCTCTGTAGTCATGGCCTGGGTATAACAATGTTTCTTCCGGTAATGTGAAAATCTGACTATGGATAGATTGGTACATATTTCTTGCTTCGCCTTGTTGGAAATCAGTTCGTCCACATCCACGGATAAGTAAAGAATCCCCTGTGAATGCCATGCTCTCATTATCCAGCACATAGGTAAGACAACCATTTGTATGACCTGGTGTTTCGCGTACAGAAAGATAACGTCCACCAAACTGAATATGATCACCATGCTTAAGATATAAATCTGCATTTTCTACACCGGCATTCATAGAAACACCCGTTTTGGCGCCTGCCCTTTGCTTAAGCAACCATGCACTGGTTATGTGGTCTGCATGACAATGAGTTTCCAGAGAATATATAAGCTGTAGCTCAAGTTCAGTTAAAAGCGCAACATCACGCCGCGCCTGCTCGAATACTGGATCAATTAAAACAGCCTCTGAGGAACTAGAGTCAGCAAGAAGATAAGTATATGTTGATGACGGGGGATCAAACAGTTGTCTGAATATTAGCATAATGAAAAAGTTGAAATTTAATTCCAGCTATTATTTATACAAGAGTTTATACCTATATGTGTACTATTTATACCAAATGCAGAATGTCTTCTTTGAGTCGGCAGTCGGATGCAGACATAATGCACAGTAGATAGGCATTTCTCAGATTTTAGTCTGCTTTGTGCGGTGATTTCAATTGATCGACGCAACACTTTATTCTTATAGCAAAAAGAAGGAGTGTTGAGCATGAAACGAAGAACACGTACTTATTACACAGACACACAAAAGTCAGATATGTGGGACCGCTGGCAAAAAGGCGAATCCCTCAGAGCCATTGGTCGAGTCTATGACCG
>JBNMOP010000094.1:0-10985 GCA_051275005.1 Gammaproteobacteria bacterium
CGATGTACGGGAATATGTGGCGGTGTACTATAATTCAAAGCGATTGCATTCAACGCTGGATTACATGACACCGATGGATTATGAAAAAACACTTAACAAAGTGTCCGGAAAAAGTAGACCACTACAGACTCCTGTTATTAAGGTTAACTTATCAGAAGTCTCTCTTATTAATTAGCTCAATTCCGTCTCATATGCTTTGACGGGATACATATTATCATGATAATTAATCTATGACCCAATTAACCGAAGCAATTGCTAACAATAAAATCACTCCTGTCGTTGTACTCTTGTTGCTATGCATAATTTGTTATTCTAATAGTATAAACGCCCCATTTGTCTTTGATGACTATCCGAATATTGTAGACAATGAATGGGTTCATGTAGATGAACTAAAACTAGAAAATCTTCATCGTGCTGGATTTAAAAGTTTAATGCCTAGTCGTCCACTAGCTAATATTAGTTTTGCTCTAAATTATTATTTTGACGAATTAAATGTAAAAAATTATCACCTGGTTAATATAACTATCCATTTTATAAATGGTTTTCTTGTTTATCTGTTTTCCATGATTATATTTGGCCAGATGACAATAAAAAAACATTCAACTGGGATCCAGTTGAATTCCACTGAAATAGTAATGATGTCCTTATTCGCCGCTGCGATATTTGTTAGTCATCCAGTACAAATACAATCGGTAACTTATATTGTACAAAGAATGAACAGTTTGGCGACGATGTTCTATTTAACGTCATTAATGTTTTATCTTAAGGGCCGTATCTCAACACAGGTTATAAAACGTTGCTTGCTATATGCTATTTGTCTTGCCAGTTTTGCGCTTGCATTGGCATGCAAAGAAATTTCTGCAACTTTACCTGCTGCCATCCTGTTATTGGAATGGTTTCTGTTTCAGGATGCTCAAGTAACTAATTTTAAAAAAAATACTGTACTGATAGCAATTATGGTTACTGTTATTGGCATCGCTTCTATATATTTTTTGGGTGGTGATCCTGTAGAAAGGATATTAAGTGATTATCGAATAAGAAATTTCACAATTGGAGAAAGGTTATTAACTGAAGGTCGTGTCATTATTTTTTACATAAGTCTATTATTTCTACCTTTTCCTTCACGATTAAATCTCTTGCATAATTTTGAAATATCGCATTCACTGCTTATGCCAATAAGCACTATTTTCGCTATTTTATTTCTGGTTTTAATTGTTATTTATTCTATTACTATTGCAAGGCGCCATCGTCTGTTGCTATTTTGCACTCTTTGGTTTTTTCTTCATTTACTGATTGAATCATCCTTTATCGGATTAGAGATTATTTTTGAGCATCGACTATATCTTCCAATGGTTGGTTTTAGCCTGGCAATTTCCTATTTCCTTTTTTACATATTTAAAACTCAATTTGAGTTTCGCAATTTTGTTATTATTGTATTAATAACATTATTGAGCGTAGGCACCTACCAACGTAATTTAATTTGGGCTGACTCTAATAAATTATGGTCTGATGTGATTGAGAAAAATTCAGATAGTTATCGCGGTTATTACAGTCTGGCAAATGATTATCTGGAAAAAGGCTTGTTAAATGAGGCAATTACACACTATCAGAAAGCGATCGAAATTAAGCCTAATTACGCAAAGGCCTATAACAACCTTGGTATTGCATTAAAAACACATGGCAACCTTGGTTCAGCTGTCCAACAATATAGCCTTGCCATATTTTTCAATCCCGAAGATTCTAAAACCTATTATAATATTGCTATAGCACTTGATGAATTAGGCGATGTGCAACGTGCTGTAACCGAATATAAAAATGCAATATCTAAAAACCCAGAATATACACAAGCATATTATAATTTGGGTAATGTCTATGATAGGTTGGGTAATAAAAGTGAGGCAAAATTTCATTTTCAAGAAGCAATTAGATTGCTGCCCACACATACTTTAGCTAATAATAATCTTGGTATTATCTTAGCAAGTGAAGGTTTGTTCGAGGAAGCAATATCAAAATTTGAAAATGCAATAGAATCGCATCCGGAGTTCCATGGTGCATATATAAATTCAGGAAATGCTTATTTATCAATTAATAACATTAAAAAAGCTTGTCAATATTTCAAAACAAGTATTGAAATAAATCCTGAATTGAGCGATTTGTCTGCAGGCATCAAGCAGGAATGTAAACTTTAAATAGTAATATTAAATATAATAAAAACAGTTTTTATTATAGGTGTGTTTCGAGTAGGTCACGTTCCTCTGCAGAAATATTTTTATTTTGTAATCTGTTTTTGATCATGTCCGGGGTTATGTGTTGGTTTTCAATTAGAATTTTTTTCTCTTCTGGAATAATGTCATCCGAAAAGAAAAGGTTGCTAGGCGGGGAAAAACCCGCCTGAACAATTGCATTGACCTCATCAGAAAGTAATCTGAACTTTCCGTTTTTCATTTTTAATCTTTTTTTTGCAAATTCCTGATTTACTATTCCAGCGGAATAGATTGCATGGATCTCCATGCGGTAGCTAAAAATATGGCTGACGTCGTCATTTTTATCGATGTTAGCTTCAATATGTTCTAATCTGGGATTGATCATTTCTTTTATGGTGTCGAGAATTTGCTGATCTTCGAGACGTTCAGAATAAATATCGAGGATATTGTCTATGGCTAATTGGTTATAGGTATCTGTACTAAACAATTCATTACAGCGATAGGCTAATAATTTGTAAGATCGGAATCCCAGGGTAGAGTAAATATCAACCAGATCACGAATATATTTATTAAATCCCAGTGCGCAAACCATTTGTGAGTGGTTTAAGCCAATTTGAGCACCTGCTTTATTAATTTTAATAATAAAATCATCATTTTCATCGATAGTGATCTTGTAAAAAATCTTTACAAGTTCAGAATCAGTAGCAGTCAGTAATTCAGTAAAGCTCAACATAGTAATTTTATATCCTAGTCACGATTCAGTTTGAGATAATCGTTAAGAATTTTCTTTTCTTGAGAGTTAATCCCCGGGTCATTAATACGTGATTGTATCAGTTCTTTAGGAATAAGACCTTTGTTCAATAGTTTTTGCTTTTCCTGTGGCAATATACTATCTCTAAAAAATATTTCACCAATTGGTATTAGCTTGCTTTCTACAATCATTGTTACTTCGTTTAAAAGTGCCCTGAATCCGCTATCACGCTTGTCCAAACGTTCCTCGGTAAAATCCATACTGGCTATGCCGAGGTTATATATAGTTCGCATTTCAGTCTTGTATTTTTCAATTATCATTGAATTGACAGTTGAATCAATTTCACGTTCTATTTTTAACAACCTGTCTCTTAGTAAATATTGCATGACATCCAAAGTTTTTTGATTGTCTTTTATCCTTTCGTATATTTTTATAATATTATCCAGACTTATTCGTTTGTATATGTCGGATATAAAAGCTGAATTCCTTTCCTGATTCAGTTCATTAAAGGTAGTAAAACCAAGTATCGGTAGAAGTTCGATTAAAAATCGCGCATCAGGATTGAAGCCCAAGGCACAGATTAATTGTTCTTTATGTAATTTGAACCTAATGCCAATATCTGAAATATTAATGGAAGATAAAGCATTGTCGGATTTAAAATTATAAAATCTGTGTAATAACTGCTCCTCACTTTCGTAAAGAATGTTATCAAATATCGACGTAGACATTTACATTAATGATGTTGGTTAGAAGATTAATATTAATATATAGCTCTTATTATTGAGCCAGTTAATAGTTAATTTATTAATTTTTGTAAGATACCAATATTGCGTATCCATGGACTGGATCGTTGTATTTCTGTTGGAAGATCGGTAACAGCAAGCTCAGCTTCCTGATAGCTGGCGAATATTCCATAAAATGCATTGTATCTTGTTACATCATCAATAATTACCTGGATATAGGCAGAATTATTTTCAATATTATGACGTTTTAGAAAATTTATTAGGTCATCTTCATTAACAACACTACCAATTTGAATCGTGTAGCTATCTGTTGATTGATCCATAACCCACTTTTCACGTCTTATACCAGTCGTTGCTATTTCAGCATAATCGTATCCAGTATTAGATGATGTTGTTTCTTGCGCTTCAGTATTTTCATTTGTATCTGTTGCGATAATACTATGCATCGGTTCTGTTTCATCTATTGAACTTAGAGAAGCTAGTTTTTCAATTGCTTCGTTTAAGCCTTGCGCTCCAGCGCGTTGATACCATTCTTTTGCCTGGTTTAAATCAGCTTCAACACCATTGCCGTTTTCATAGAAAATACCCAGATTATATTGGGCCTGTGCGATACCTTTATCTGCTGATCGATTGAACCACTCAAGGGCAATATCATAATCACGTTCCACTCCTCGACCAAATGCAAACATGACGCCTAAACTATACTGTGCGTGACCATGATCTTGTTCGGCCGCCTGCTGGAACATATCTGCTGCAAAACTATCATCCTGGGTCACACCTAATCCACGAAAATACATTAATCCGAGGTTAAACTGTGCGTCCACCTGACCACCATCTGCTGCCAACCGCCACCATCTTGCTGCTTCATTATAATCTTGTGGAATCGACTCACCTTTAAAATATTTTGCACCAACCTGATACTGTACGGCTGTTTGCCCTTGTTCTGCTGAACGAATATACCAATCAAGTGCAGCTTCCGGATCTGCAATAACGCCTTGTCCATAGTCATACATTATGCCCAACATTTTTTGTGCGTCTGCATCACCTTCATCTGCAAGAGGTCTTAGAATTTTATATGCAGCATCATAATCCCCACTGATATATGCAGCGCGTCCTTCATTATATGTTTGTGCATGTGCATAGGAGACAAGGGTGCATAGTCCGAATAAAATACAAATAAATTTTTTCTTTAAGCCTGTTATTTTTTTCATGGTGGATCTTTTAATTATTGGTTTTTGGTTTTTAAATTATTTCATTTGCCATCTTAAATATATCATCAACATCAAGGACAAGGTCATTCTGTTCAAATAATCTGGTTACGCATAATCTTTGCAGAGTGAGCTTTGATGGCCCAAAGCCTATTGAACCCCAGGTTGTTTTTCCATTACGAGTTTCTCCACGATCAGACATTGCTATACCTTGAATACCAACTGGTGGGACAGCATTAGCATCTACCAGGATCTCAATATTTGAGTTATCTAGCCAGTCTGATTCTTCGAGTAGCTGCACACCCGCCGCCCCGGTTGCAAGTACAATATTCGCGTCCTCTATCTGTTTAGTGCGATCATTATGGCTAATAGCCTCAAGAGGATTAACCTTGACTTTAAATCTGTCTTGTAGATAAAAACATGCCTGCCGTGAGCGTTCCATATTCCTGGATGTAATTGAAACATTTGCCCCCATGTTTGCCATCATCACCGCTGCGCGCCCTCCTACAGGACCAGTCCCTGCAAGTATAACTACTTTTTTTCCTTTAATGTCACCGCTTTTTAGAATACTCGCAACTGCAGCCGCAGCAGTTGTATTACAACCATTACTGTCTAACATTACAGATACACGAAATCCCCCAAAAAATGCCTTTTTTACCGTATCAAGCATGGCATCAGCGGTTTGAAGATCACTGCCCCCGATGAAGATTGCTGTATTTTTTTTATTCGAGGCTGAGCGCGTAAAAATTGCACCTTCAACAAGTGAAGATATCATCTCGCTCCTGCAATTTGAGTAACTCATCACATGATCAGCACCCCCATCATATGCGACGACTGTATCAAACACAGAAGGGTGAGGATCGGTGTCAAATTGGAACAGAAGTTTTTTCATTTATTTTATTGGTATTTTTTAATCAGATTATGATAAACATGTATTATACGTTAATCAGATGAGTTTTCGTCAAACCTCATTCAGATTTAGTTTGATTTTACCCATACACTTACAGAGTGAACATGATTATTGAATCTTGTAGGTATGATTAACGCCTTATTATGTGAACCTGAAATGGAAACTAATTATGATTAAAGACAGTAAAATTGAAGAATTTCTTGATAATCTGGCTGGAAAATCCTCAACACCCGGCGGAGGAAGTGCTGCGGCAGTAATTGGGGCTATCGGTGCTGCATTAGTCAGTATGGTGGCTAATTTTACCGTGGGGAAAAAAGGATATGAATCAGTAAATGATGATATGGCGTCCATACTCGCCCGATCTGAAAAATATCGAATGCAATTTGTAGACATGATTCAAGCCGATGTAGATGTATTTAATGAGGTGATGTCTGCTTACGGGATGTCTAAAACATCTGATCAAGAAAAAGAAACACGAAGTCTTGCAATACAGGCCGCATTAAAAAAAGCGACTGATGTTCCTTTACAATGCGCAGTCTTATGTCTTGATGTCATAGAGCTATCTAAACAGGTTGCTGATAAAGGAAATGCCAATGTGATCAGTGATGCCGGTGTGGCAGTATTGGCTGCTGAGGCAGCGTTAGGAAGTGCTGCATTAAATGTTTATATAAATATATCTAATATAAAAGATAAGGAATTTGCTGATGATCGACGAAATAGACTTGAAGCTATTCTAAATGCAAGTGCAGCAATTACAGAACAGGTGTATTCGCTGGTAAAAACAAAAGTTGGAAGTTGAGGTTGGTTTTCTCGGGATAATAGCTACATTTATTCTGATATAACACGCATGGAAAAATCTATTGCACGTAAATTTTTAGTGAGTGCCCCAACTGACACATAATCGACCCCCGTTGCTGCGATGGACTGGACAGAATCTTTATTTACACCACCTGATACTTCAAGCGTTGCTCGTCCCGCGTTAAGCATAACGGCCTCATTCATCATTTCGAGTGTAAAATTATCAAGCAGGATTTGAGTAGCACCAGCATCCAGGGCCTGTTGTAGTTCATCCAGAGTTTCCACCTCTATTTCTATATTTCTATGGATTTTCCTGGCATTATTATGGGCTGTTGCAATATTACCAGCTGAGTGAATGTGATTTTCCTTAATTAATATTGCATCATACAAACCAATGCGATGGTTTTTTCCGCCTCCACAAACCACAGCGTATTTCTGGGCAGTTCTAAGACCAGGAATGGTTTTACGGGTATCAAGTAAAGTCGTATTGGAGTCTTTAATTAATTGAACATATTGATAAGTTTCTGTTGAAGTTGCAGACAACATTTGAATAAAATTCAGAGCGGTTCTCTCACCTGTTAATATTACTCTGGCAGATCCCTGTAGCGTACAGATGGATGTATTAGTTTGCAGGAGATCACCGTCCGCTACTTTCCAAATTATCTTAATTGATGGATCAAGTTGTCGATATACCTCTTCAAACCAGGGGATCCCACAGATCACAGCATTTTCTCTACATACCACCTCAGCTGTTGCAATTTTATTTTCTGGTATCAGCATCGCTGTAAGATCACCGGTTCCGATGTCTTCTTCTAATGCACGTTCAACGCATCCTTTGATATCAGGTGGGATAATAAGTCTGGAAATCATAAGATCAATGTCAAAAAATAATTGTTTGAATTAGAAATTAATCAACCATGTTCAGGAACGTTTGTATTTTCATATTGTTTTTTTGTGATCTTGAAAATCACAGGGCTTAGTAATAATAATGCAATTAAGTTTGGTATTGCCATCAAACCATTTAATGCGTCTGCCAACAACCAGACAAATTCAAGTTTAGCTATTGCACCTATGAACACTGCGGTAACCCAGGCAATTCTAAATGGTTTAATGATTTTGACACCGAACAAGTATTCACCACATCTTTCACCGTAATAACTCCAACCAAGCATAGTCGTAAATGCAAATACGAGGATACCAAATGAGACGATATATCCTCCAAAACCTGGTAAGCCAGTGTTAAATGCTAATGATGATAGGGGTGCACCAGTAATACCACTATCCCAGACACCGGTAACAATGATTACCAGGGCGGTCATGGAACATACCAGTATCGTGTCAATAAACGTACCCAACATCGCGATCATTCCTTGACGCACAGGGTTATTTGTACGTGCTGCAGCATGGGCAATTGGGGCACTGCCCAGACCAGACTCATTGGAAAAAATCCCCCTGGCAACGCCCCATCGGATAGCCATCATAATGGTTGCTCCTGCGAATCCACCTGATGCGGCGGTGCCATTAAAAGCACTATCTATAATTAATGCAAACGCAGCTGGTATTTTTTCAATATGGAGCAATAATATTAATAACGCTCCGGTAAAATAAGCACATGCCATAATTGGAACAATTTTTCCGGCAACCTCTCCAATTCGTTTTATTCCACCTAATATTACACAGCCAACCAGTATCGCCATGACGAGTCCGCTGATCCAGGGTTCTATATTAAATGTATTCTGCAGCTCATCGGCAACGCTGTTAGATTGCACCATATTGCCAAGTCCAAATCCCGCTAACATTCCAAATAATGCAAAGGCAGCACCTAACCAACGCCAATTGTGACCAAGCCCGTTTTTAATGTAATACATTGGACCGCCAACATAATTACCTAACTCATCCACTTCACGAAATTTAACAGCCAGGACTGCTTCACCATATTTTGTTGCCATACCAAATAAAGCGATTATCCACATCCAGAAGATAGCGCCTGGACCGCCATAAAATATAGCTGTTGCCACACCAGCTATGTTTCCAGTACCGATAGTCGCAGACAGTGCCGTCATTAAAGCCTGAAAAGGTGATATATCACCTGAATCCGAGGCATCTGGTTTGCGACCTTTCCATAATAACCCTACTGCATGTGGTAATTTTCGCCAGGGTAGTAGTTTCAATCCGATAGTCAGGTATATCCCGACAAAGGCCAATAAGGGAATCAGTAGCGGAACACCGATAAGGTCTCCCCATAACAGATTATTTATAATGTCTATGATTTTTTGAATTATTTCCATAAATAATTAATGACCTGTTATTATAATTTATTGTGTCGCAAAACCATTTTGCCCCGGGATTGAGTAATTTCCATATTCTCTAAAAAACTCATGCCTAACAAGACATAATTTTCTTCCATATGTGGGTTAATATTTGCCCGAATATTATAAGATGTAATCTGTCCGAGTTGTATTGAGTCTATTTTAGTGGCGTAGACAGGGATAGTACCATTTGCCGTACTGACTTCCATTACAGCCCCACGCCTAAGTCCTATTTTATCTGCAATTGCTTCTGGAACACTAACATCTGTTGCACCGGTATCTATTATTATATTCACCGGGGTATTATTAAATTTTGCAACCGCAACATAATGCCCTGATCGGTTTTGAATCAGAGTTACTTCTATGCTGCCATTGTCATCCAAACTGATGACTTCATTATTTGGATTTTCTTGTCGATCAAGAATATTACCGAATAGCAGTGTAAGCAGACCAAGAAACACAAGCCAGGCTAACAGCGTCATTGTGCTACCAATTTTTTTTGAAATATGGGTTTGCTGCTCGGGATCTTGTGGCATAGCTGTATTATTTATTTTGATGGACTGTAATTTACCGAGAACTTATACTGTATCAGGTACATTCTAGCTGGAACAGCAGGTATATCTAAACATTTATATGAACACATTTGAATTGGATAGTAAAAATAAATGGATTAAAAACGTTAGACGGGTTAGATCACCCAATTGTGATGAACGACCCAAAAATAGTGTAATTAATTTGGTGGTTATTCATGGTATCAGTTTACCTCCCAGGCAATTTGGAGGTAACCATATCGACAATTTGTTTACTAACAGCTTAAATCCTGATGAACATACATACTTCTCTGACATTCAGCACTTACGGGTATCTGCGCATCTATTAATCAACAGAAATGGTTTGGTCACACAATATGTGCCGTTTAATAAACGCGCCTGGCATGCTGGTGAATCAATGTTCGACGGTTGTACTGAGTGTAATGACTTTTCCATCGGTATTGAGATGGAAGGATCCGACGAAGATCAATATGAGAAAGTTCAATACGATACTTTATCTGTCATAACTAAAATGATAATGAAATCCTGGCCAGATGTTACACATGAGCGAATTACAGGTCATAGTGACATCTCTCCAGGGCGAAAAACAGACCCTGGTCCAAAGTTTAATTGGAATAATTTTTATAAATCCCTTGATTGAAGGTATAATTCTATAATGCATATTGAGATTGCCCGATGACACTTATAAGTATCCTGCTGGGATTGGCTCTGGAATATTTCATGGGGCCTATGGATCGGTTCAGAAATTTTCAGTGGTTTGAGAATTATTTAGCATGGCTAGAACTCAAATCCCAGAATTTTTCTTTCTGGGATGGGGTCGTTGGTGTGCTTACCACAATTGCTATACCCATCGCGTGTTTGATATTGTTAGACTATATTCTCGCTGAGATATTTATTGGGTTATCATTTATTCTTTCTATATTAATTTTTGTTTATTGTTTGGGGCCTGATTTAAGTATTGTGTTAAGTAATTATTCTCAAGCACTTGAGGGCAATATTGAAGAAGATATCGCAGTAATAGAGACTTCTTTGGAGCTCAATTCAGATAAAAATGACTATAAAGAATCCCTAACAATTTCATCCATTTTAATTCGTTCTCATGAGTACATGTTCGGCGTTTTATTCTGGTATATAGTTTTGGGAATGGCCGGCGCATTATTATTTAGTCTGGTATTGGTATTAAACCGGAAATATCAAGGTGTACATGGTGGCTATGCTTCATCTGTACAGGATTTGCACAAAATATTAATTTGGCCATCATCACGCTTATTAGCATTGGCCTTTGCACTAAGTGGTAGTTTGGTCGATACACTGGATAGATGGCGAAAATTAGAAGGTGAATCGTTAAACATAAGCCAGGAAATTATATCTGAAAGTGGTTTAGGCGCATTACAATATGATGAAACAGCTTTCACAGATGATGAGGAAGTCAAGGCAAAATATATTCAATGCATAAAGGAAACTCAGGCATTAATTAACAGAAGTTTAATCGTGTGGTTAACTATCCTTGG
>JBNMOP010000095.1:0-10920 GCA_051275005.1 Gammaproteobacteria bacterium
GTGCCGGGGTAATGATGATACAAGGCCTGGGACAAATCGCGATTATGGTATTTTTATTACTCATCGTGGTATGGCTTGCAGGTCATCGGATCAGTGCCGTTGCTGTGAGTAAACCATTTAAATTTCAGATGATCAGTGGCCTCGCTCTGATTGCTGGCGGCACCTACTTTCTTTTTTACTGGGGACTCGGCAGGCAATTCGGATTTGGGAGGTGGGGATATAAGTTAGGATGGTTTAGCTGATCCAGCCTGCCTTAATGTTTCATGGTATTACCTTAGTCGACATCCAGTTCTAATCAAATACTTTGATTAGATTTATTTACGGCCGACCTAATGACTCTCTCTCAATTATCGAGTCTTTAAAATCAAGGGAAATTGTCGTCCCCACACCCTGACTGGATTCAACTGTTAAATGCCATCCGAAGTGATCACATAATCGTTTGACCAATGACAGACCTATCCCATTACTCTGACTTACTTTGCCAGAACCGTTGGCATTACGCGCAAACAATTTGTCTTTTAAAGTGTCCGGAATCCCCTGACCAAAATCCTGAATGCAAAACCCATGGGAAAATAATTCGATTTGAATATCTTCAGAGTCGGAATGTAAAACAGCATTATTTATTGTTGATAGTTTAAAGGTGTAAACTTTGGCTTGTTGATATTAGTGGTTCTATGTTCGTAATAGCGAAATGATCCTTTCCATTTTCGATGTCATAGCTGACGAAATCTTTAGCGCAGCAAACTCATTTGTACCCTTGTGCCAAGAATACCGCATCGTAAAGAACAGAAGATTTTTCAATATTGGCTACTGGCAGTGAAATATGATGCAACATTCTCAAAAAGACATTTTTCTACGTTTTTGAAGGTATTTTACTAATGGCACCGCAATCAAAGCACACAATGCCAGACCCAATAAGGTTGCAGAGATAGGACGACTAAAGAATATTGTCGCGTCACCTTGTGAGATTGCCAGTGCACGTCGGAATTGTTGTTCTGCCATAGGACCCAATATCATACCAATCACTGCCGGGGCTACAGGGATGTCTACCAGGCGCATATAAAAACCAATCACGCCGATGAGATACATTAACCCCACATCAAATACAGAATTGTTAAGACTATAAGTGCCCAATGTGGCAAAAACTAAAATCCCGCCGTATAAAAATGGCGAGGGAATTTTCAGCAATCGTGCCCACAGTGGTGCCAGCGGTAGATTTAATAACAACAACATAAAATTTCCGATATATAGACTGGCGATTAGACCCCACACCAATTCCGGATTCGTGACAAAAATTAACGGACCGGGTTGCAGATTAAATTGTTGAAATGCCGCCAACATGATCGCCGCTGTGGCGGAAGTGGGTAAGCCCAGGGTTAGCAATGGTACAAGAACCCCGGCCGCTGCCGCATTGTTTGCCGCTTCGGGTCCCGCAACACCTTCTATCGCCCCATGTCCGAACTCCTCGGGATGTTTACTAAGGCGTTTCTCTAATGCATAGGACAGAAAGGTCGGTATCTCAGAACCGCCAGTAGGTAAGCCACCAATGGGGAAACCAAGCAAGCTGCCTCGTAACCAGGGTTTCCATGACCGGGCAAGGTCTTCCCTCGACATCCAGGTCCAACCTTTAATATTAATAATTTCACCGGCACCCTTTGATTGTGTCGCCAAATACAACGTCTCGCCTACTGCAAAGAGACCCACTGCAACGACCACCACATGGATACCATCAAACAGTGGAAGTAAGCCCATCGTGAAACGTGCCTGACCAGTTTGTAGATCAATGCCAACGACACCTAAGGCCAGACCTAAAAACAGGCTTAACATTCCCCGTGCAGGGGTCTTGCCAAGCACAGAAGAAATGGTGGTGAAGCCTAATATGATCAAGGCAAAATATTCTGCAGGTCCAAAAACCAGGGCAATATCAGCCATGGCCGGTGCCGCAAAGGTTAATGCGATGGTGCCTAAGGTGCCCGCTACAAAAGAACCCAAGGCAGCTGTGGCCAATGCTGCAGAGGCACGCCCGGATCGCGCCATCTTATTTCCTTCCAGTGCCGTGATGATACTGCCACTTTCGCCGGGTGTGTTTAATAATATTGACGTTGTTGAACCACCGTACATACCACCATAATAGATTCCGGCAAACATAATGAAGGCCGAGACGGGATTCAAACTGAATGTAACCGGTAATAACAGGGCAACCGTTAAAGCAGGTCCGATACCCGGCAGGATACCCACGGCAGTACCTAGCAGCACGCCAACAAACGCCCAAAAAATATTATTCCATTGCAGGGCAATGGCAAATCCATCTACCAGTAAACTCAGCGATTCCATTCAGATCAATCCCGACAAAACACCGCGTGGCAGTACCAATCCCAGTCCACTGGTGAAGAGGAAATAAACAATCGTGGTGAGTATCAGACCAACAAAGACATCACGTATAAATTGTTGGCTTTTAAATGCCCGTGCAATCAGGGTAAATAAAATCGTCACAGCAAGAATAAAACCGAGTCGTTCAAGTAACAATACAGATATTATCAACCCAATGACAATTAAAACTAATGGTGCTATTTCAAACTGTAGATCACTCTTTAAGCCCTTTTGTCGTAGCGCTTCAAAGATCATCAAACTGGCACTGATCAATAATCCACCAGCAATAATGTAGGGGAAAAATCTTGGCCCTATCTTGTCATAGCCCGTCCCCAAATTTATACCGCTACTGCCTATAAAGAGATAAAGCCCTAATGCGATAGCACCTAGTGCAAAGGCAATTTCTAAACAGATCTTTCGACTCACCTTGGGATTACAATCTAAATTCTAAAACTAATAAATCGTTTGCAGACTATTTAACCAAGCCGATAGATCGAAGTACTGCATCGACCCGCGTCCCTTCGGTTTGTAAAAAGGCCTCATATTTTGGTCCTGTCATAAACAGATCAATCCAGTTATTTCGCACCAGAGCATCACGCCATGTCTGGGTGTTATAGATTTGTTCAGCCAGCGATACAAGATTTGCTTTTTGCTGATCACTGATACCTGGAGCGGCTGCAACACCGCGCCAATTTGCAAGATGTACATTCACACCTTGTTCAATAAAGGTTGGTATGTCCAGGCCTTCCACGCGTTCTTCACTGGATAAGGCCAGGGCCCTTAGCCTGCCTGATTCGATAAACGCTTTTAGTTCAGCAAAGCCATTTATACCTGCAGCGACATGGCTCCCCAGTAACGACGCCAGGGATTCGCCTCCCCCCGAATGGGGAAGATAATTAATTAAACTGACATCTACACCCACCGCCTGTGCCAATAATCCTGCCAACATATGATCCGAACCACCGGCAGATCCACCCGCGATGGACATGGCACCGGGATCGACCTTCCATGCCTCAATAAAATCAGCAAGGGTTTGATAGGGCGAGTCGGCAGGCACAACCATGACTTCATATTCGCCTATTAATCTTGCTATAGGCGTTACCTGATCGAGGGTAACCGCAGAATCATTAGTGAGTATTGCCCCCATCATGATGAGACCCGTGACCATGTAAAAATCCTTGTTGCCCTGTTGTGAGTTAACAACCTGGGCGAGACCGATGGTACCGCCAGCACCGGGGACATTAACTACCTGAACATTGCCTAACAGCTTATTTTCCTGAATCACCATTTGCATGGTACGCGCGGTCTGATCCCAACCACCACCCGGGGCAGCTGGTGCCATAATGGTTATGGATTGATCTGAGGTATCGACTTCCACTGGCATAGTTTCAACACTACCGAGTGATGATTGCGATGTGGTTGCTGCAGGTTCAGGGGTACTGCTATCACATCCTGATATCACCATTGATATCGCAATGCCAGCAACGACTATAAAATTTCGCAAGACTTTCAAATTCATGATTCTCTCTCCTCTTTAGCAAAGCGTATCAGTGCACCAAAACGGTAAAGACCATGTACGAATTTGCCATATGGCATCGTCAAAAATAGCCCCATTACCAATCCCAGGTGTACCAGTAATATAATCCCCATTGCCGCTGTTTCGCGTAGAAACAACAGCATTAATCCCGTAACGCTGATCGTCAATAATAATACCAGGAGCGTAACATCCATCCTGGTCTGAACAGGTTCAGTCGGTTCAATATCTCTAATCCGTTTTAGATAAAGTAATCCTATAGGACCAATGATTAAACCGATGCCACCCAGCGTACCGAGTATTACCGGCAGACTCAAGAAAGGATATGGGGCAAGCCAACCGAATATATAATGATAAACCGTTGCAACAGAGGTTGCGGCAAAACAAAGCATAAATCCATAGAATGTAAAATGATGGAAACTACGACGTAACGTAGAGTGACGTTCATCAGGATAGGTACAACCCTCATCATTACTACCAAGATAACGTAATGTTAAGGCATCTAAAACAGCTTGTTTTACATCAGGCCACATAAGTTTGTCTGGTGGGTCAGTGTCATTACGAAATTTAAACCAACCAACTATCATTGCAATGATTATAAATATACCTACCATGCCAAATCCCCATGCCATCATACTGTGGGAAACTAGTTGGTAAAAAGCACCCTGTTCGTCTGCATAGGCAGTCGTTAATCCACCCATACCTTTTGTTAACACCCCTGCTAACAAAAATAGTAGTGGGATCACTATGACTGACATAATTAATGTATAGAGTGGGTTAGCATTAATACTCACCATGATGCCAGGCCAGCCATATACCTTATAGCTTTGTTGCCGTACAGCTGACAGAGCCTTAGGGACGTTTATCTGGAATTCATGGGGCGGTGCGTACTGGCAGGCGTAATAGCATTCATTACAATCATGGCAAAGATTCGCCAGATAACGTATGTCTCCAGCGCCAAACTGTAATCGCTTTTCCATGGCCGGGAATACCGCACAAAATCCTTCGCAATAACGACAGGCATTACAGATGTTCATTACCCTTTCGCCTTCGCTTAAAATTTCCTCGGGCGATTGATTATCCAATGACACCATTCGCGGCCTCCTTTCCAGCAATACGCCCAAAGGTAGTACCGATGGTCATGCCTATACCCGCCAGGTAACCTTTACCCAATATATTTCCTGCCATGATCTCTCCGGCTGCATAGATGTTATCTGACGGTTCTCCGTTCTGCATTATCATACGTGCCTTGTTATTCACCGTTACGCCAAGGTAAGTAAAGGTAATACCTGGGCGAAGCGGATAGGCAAAAAATGGTGGCGTATCCAGGCGCCTCGCCCAATGACTCTTGGCGGGCGTTAGATCTTGCGTTTGGCAATTATCTAATACCGTATGATTAAAATCCCCAACTTTTACCGCAACGTTATAGGCAACAATGGTTTTTTCCAGAACGATGGGATCCAGGCTTAGCTTTGTTGCCAGCTCACTTATCGATGTTGCAGTAATAGGTGCAGTCAATGGGGGAAGATAGAGCCCCTCTGATTTTGAATCAATAATAGAATAAGCAAGCTGATCTGGTTGTTGTGCGATTAATCGTCCCCAGATGGCATATCGCTTGGGCCAAAAATCTTCTCCTTCATCATAAAACCGTACAGCATCACGATTAACAACGATCCCCAATGACACACAATCCACACGGGTAACAATTCCACCATCAAATTTAGGCGAACGAGCATCCACTGCAATGGCATGACACTGGGCGGGATCTCCGACTGTCTTTGCGCCAGTATTCATTAACATCTTTAGGACCTTGCCATCATCATAAGGTGTGCCACGTATAATAAAGTTATCCGCTGCATCTCCCCAGGATTCGCGCAACCATTCAATGTTTGCCTGGTAACCACCCGCAGCGACAACTAATGATTTGGCTTTTATTTGTATCGTTTGTCCTTTGTGACTCACCTTAGCTGAATGAAATTTTCCATCTTCGATAATCAACTCCGTTACCGCCGTATCATATTCAATATCGATGCCGATACGCTCGGCCTTGCGATAATAGGAATTTAACATGGCCTTACCTCCTCCGAGGAAAAAGGCATTGGTACGAGATAGTTGTAATGTCCCGCTAAGGGCAGGTTGAAAACGGACACCTTGTTTCATCATCCAACGGAAACACTCTCCGGATTTCTGCAAGGTTAAACGGGCTAATACTTCATTCGTATTTCCACCGGTGACCTGTTGCAAGTCTTCCCAATATTCCGAGAAGGAATACGAATTTAGCAACACACCATCAGGAGCATCATGCATGCAGCGCAAATTTCGTACGTGACGGGAGTTGCCACCACGAGAATGTTTTGGTGCGGCCTCTACCACCAATACACTGGCACCTGCTTCACGGGCGGTTAATGCAGCACAAAGACCCGCATTGCCACCACCAACAATTAATACATCATAAACTTTATCGTGCTGCATTTTTAATGACTAAATATTTTCTGGTTGGAAGTGACACATGATATCACTATTTTAAGTGAGGTGATTTAACGGATATACGGGATTAACAAGATACTGATTATAAAGTCTGAATACTTTTAGACTTTAGTTAAACTTATTCTCTAAAAATCGTATCTGAGATTTACATAAGCACCGTGGCTATCAAATCCATTTCTAAACTCACCAATATAATTAGATTTAATCATAAGCTTAAATATTATTTTTCTTTTTCTCTTCATTTACCGCTACGAAATTAATTAAAAAAACTAAAATTAATGTAATCGCCAGCAATATTGTTGCCGCGCTTTTACGAGTGTAGTTTAAATGTTCTTCAACGTTTCGATAATATTCTGCCAAATCAAAATATATGGATAAGATACCAAACTCTTCACCGCCGACGATAATCGGTTGTTCAAATTTCCTAACGGCTTCACCGAAATTTATAGGTTTTATTTGTAATGTATAAAGAACATTTGAATTATCATCGGTGATATGAATCAGAATAATCTCTGGTGAACTGGCAATGTATTTTTTAACAATAAATTCCATTTCTTGTTCATTTTTTACTAATACGGCATTTGATAACAACCCTGAAAATAGCGTCATTAAACGGGTCTTTTCATTATGAATATTTTCCAGTATATATTTCTCATCCAGTTGACGTATGCGCTCACCTGAAAACCACGCGGCAATTACTATACTGAGCAACACAACAATTGAATTTTTAACCCACAGAGGCATTACTCTTCTTCTGGTAACGCGGGAACGATATAGCGGGTTGCGCTTAATAGCGGATATATATACATGAGTCCGCCATGCGGCCGATTAACGTTTGCCTCATGATAAATATAATCAAATATCTCATTTGATAATTCTGCGGGGACTACTGCAGTCAGGATCTCCTTTTCCGACTGGCTTCCGATACCTCGGTATGCCAAGGGCGTGATCTTCCCTATTCCTCTGGCGCTCTTGATATCTACACTCATTAAATCAAAATTAGACTTGAGCTTCTTCGCGACATCAAGGGCTATACCCTTCGGAAAAATGCAGGTAATCAGTTTTTGCGGTGCTAGATCCATCTATCCATCATTCCTGGTGACGTTACCCATAATTGGTTTCGCAAGTTTGTCTACAATTTCTTGCGGGATATAGGTTGCTACTTTGTCCAGATGAGTAACATACATGATACCCATGCCAGGCGTTTCCAGCTTCCCCGCAATAAACATTTTTTCAAAGACACGGTCAATCTGATTCGTTGCAACAATAATACTGATAACTTCTTTTTCAACTTCAATAGCCAAACCAAGCACTCCAAGTCGTTCACGAACACCACCGCCCCTGGCGTAATATATTGTTGCACCCTGGGCACCTACTTCCTGTGCCGCCTTGATAATATCGTCCGCTGATCCACGCTGAACGACGCAGGTTATTAGAGCAACATCAGTTAATACTGTGATTTCATGTTTACTCATGGGGTTACAAACTCCTCGTCAATGCCTGCTTCTTCATCTTCTATTGCATGGCGTTTATTAACTTTCCATTGAATTATTAATCCTGTAACCAAGACAGAAATTATAGGACCTATGGATGCCATGGATAAAATGCCAAATCCTTCAACTGCACCCACGGCATTACCAAATCCCAACCCCAGGGCAAGCACCAGCGGCACAGTAATGGGACCGGTGGTGACACCAGCACTGTCCCATGCGATATTGACGAATTCCTCTGATGACATCCAGGTCAATACTACAGCTATTAAATAGCCCGGGATTAATAACCAGGCGATAGGGATTTCAAATATTATTTTTAACAGTCCCAGAGCAATACCAGTGCCTACACCAAACGATACCGCATAAAGAAGTACAGATTTTCTAAATGCACCATTGGTGAGGTTTTCAACAGTCAGACCCAGGGCATTTAACGCTGGTTCAGCCAGGGTCGCACCAAAACCCAATACCCAGGCAAATAATATTGCCACAACCAGACCTATAGCAGATCCAAATAACGGCGATCCATTTACTCCACTGAGTTGAGTAAAGGCCGCTGGCACAAGTCCACCAGACTGACCACCTAATTTTGCAAGACCATAACTTAGGCCGACATTAAATATGACCATGCCTACCACACAGAGTGTAATGCCGTATGCGATCTCACCTTTATGACGGATTTTTTCCTTCAGTATCACAACCATTACAAATAATAAAAACAGTACCAGTGGCACGATAGCGCGAATTCCTAATATAATTTCTAATCCTGGAGTTGTTTCATACCAACTCAGGACATGACTCGCTTCTACAGCAGTTGATGCTGCAGAGATGATCATTTCAGGAGAAACTGTATGCGCGACATAAATGGCCAAGACCTGTACCCCGATTATTGGAAATAACGACGCCAGCATAACGATACCAAAACCGGATAATGAAGAATTACCCTTGCCTGCGGATGCAGCAATACCAATACCTAAAGATAATACCAGCGGTACAGTAACCGGTCCGGTGGTTACTGCACCGCAATCCCACGCCAGGCCTATGATTTTTGAGAGTTCAGGATGCATACTCAGCCAACCTGTTAATAATAACGTCGGCAATAGAGTTAGATACACAAACGGTTTTAAATTCCAGCCATAGATAAAACGTATGGTACCCAGCACGGCAGCAAAACCCACGCCTATGCCTATCACTAAAACCATAACATCTGCCCAATCATTTAATAATGTATAGAGATAAGGGGCCTGGTTTACATCTACAGTTGAGCCTGCCGTCTTAAGTGCACCAATTGCGGGTTCTGCAAACGTCACGCCAATTCCGAGCAAAAATGCGATGACCATAACAACGGGAAGACGCGCTTTTGCAGGCAGAACCGTACCCAGCGTCTCACCAAATGGCATTAACCCAACTTTGAGTCCTTCCATAAAAAACATTAGACCAATAATTACCGACAGGATACCGCCGGTAATGATCCCGGCATCGGTGATATTTTGTTTAAGAATCAATAGTTGAAACAAGACGAGATAGAGTGCCAATGGCACAACGGCCTTGATTTGCTCTTGTAGACGAACATTGATGTAGGGTTGGAGGATCCGATATACATCAACACCACGCACTTGTAGCTTGGGCGCTATATAAGGAATATCTTTTCCTGACACATCTTTTTTTATGTCAGGCGTCATTTCGTTATAGCTTATTTGATGTTGTTCTAATGAAACCTGACGTAGAAAATCGCCAAATCTAATTTCATTTACCATATCAGATATCCCATAAAATCGGCGATTATATAGTAAAATTCTGATTATTACCTATTGAGCACTCTATTTAGATTGATAATAGTTTAGGGATACGTACAGACATAAAAATTATTTTTTGAATAAAAATATACCTGAACCAGACAAAAAAAGCCCCACATTCCCGGACTTATGACACATTACTCAAAAGTAAATTCTTCCTGTGCGACGACGTCTATTGCATTTGAGCTTTTTGGACCTCATTCAATTTCAAAACCGACACCCTGACCTACCGAAAGTGACTTAAACCCTTCAGTCTTAATGGAAATATGATGAACGAAAGAATCTGCACTACCATTACGGGGAGATATAAACCCAAAACCCTTTCTATCGTTAAATCATTTTACTTTCACTGCAGCCATTGTTCACTCTTCTCATTTTAAATAATTAATAAAAAATAATGTATTAGCATGTACTGTGATGAAGAAAAATCACAAGATGCCCTGCTGATACATACTGCGAGGAATAATCCTAAGTCGCTACAATACTTGCTATCGGCTGGCTTTATCGCAAACCCTGCTGATATTTCAACAAAAAGTTGATTATAAGAATTTGCATTTACGATGTGCTGGCTCATTGTTTCGTCAAATTCCGTCACATGCAAAACCCTACATTGCGAAATTGGCATAAAATCTGTAACATAGAGAATGATAATTCACCTGAGTAGGCTCTCTTGCGCAGAAACATGTCGTTAAATCTCATTTAAAATCGCTTTACGGAGATTTTCATTCTGCACTACTGAATACCATGAATTGGCTTGGTATAGGCGTTCAAGCTTTTATTATCGTCTAATATCTACTCGTAACAGACCAAACGCAGTAGCAAACCGATTTACCTGAGACCAAAACTGGTCCAGAAAACGTGTGTTAAGGAGTTTAGAATGGCAATTGCCTATGGTTATCAGGTTAGTACCGATATTACATATATACCTAATCGTTCAAGTTTACCTATGAAGGAAGAGAATCTTGCATTTGATGTCAAAATTCTGGATTTACTGTGATAGTACTTGTACATAAAAATAAAAAGAAACCTGGCGATGGCGCAATAACTTTTCCGGATTTGCAATGCTGGAATCCCCAAACGTTGGTTGCCACCATTATTGCTGAGATTAATGGTGATAGAATTAACTGTCGGATCAAAGTGTCAGATATGAAAAAAACCTTTTCCATTGATGATGAAAATCCAATGAAATCTATTACCCAATATAGAAAAGATTTAGAAAAGGTATCAAAAAGACTAATTGAAC
>JBNMOP010000096.1:0-10898 GCA_051275005.1 Gammaproteobacteria bacterium
ATCGTTATTTACGCAATGACTTTTCCCTTTTGGGATCAAAACCTTTTCACCTATACATAATTCGACATCAGTTTGTCCTTCAATTGCAATTCGAAGAGTGCCAAAAAGACAAAACAACTCTTCAAAGACATTGTTGTGTAAATGTTCCCTGCCTTTACTCCGTGCAGCAATACTATATTCAACAACACGTGCTGTATTAGTAGAAATTATTTCTTTTAATAGTGTAGATTTATCCATGTCATTAGTTCATTGTTTGTTGGTTAAATAAAGTATGTCTGCATAATATACTGAATTCAGCGAATGGTCTGTAGCATCGGTTTGAATTCCAACTCTATTAATATATATAATATTAGCTTAAGTTGTTTTATGCTTGTTATGTTAAACCTGACAATTAAAACTACCTATACCGGAGTTCAATAATCTTGTATACAGAGCAAATGCAAAGTTTTCTTTTCGTTATCCTGGAATGGATGGCGACACTTTTTATATTTCTTCTTGGTGTTCTGGTTATTGTCATTGCAATTTTTTATATAATTGATATTACACAAAAGGAACATGCTGTCAGACGAAACTATCCTGTCATTGGACGATTTCGATATTTATTTGAACATTTAGGCGAATTTTTCCGCCAGTATTTTTTCGCCATGGACAGGGAAGAACTCCCTTTTAATCGTTCACAACGGTCATGGTGTTATCGTGCTGCAAAGAATCTTGATAATACCGTGGCGTTTGGATCAACTCGAGACTTGAGACCGCCAGGAACAATTCTCTTTGTAAACTGTCCGTTCCCTACTTTAGATGAAGATGCAGTAGAACCCAAGGAATTTACGATCGGTCCTCATTGTGAAAAGCCATATGTAACATCTTCCTTAATTAATATTTCAGGCATGAGTTTTGGTGCGATTTCCAAGCCTGCTGTCATTGCTTTGTCCAATGGTGCAAAAATGGCGGGCTGTTGGTTAAATACTGGTGAAGGAGGACTATCAAAATACCATCTTCAGGGTGGCGCGGACATAGTATTCCAGATCGGAACGGCTAAATATGGTGTTAGAAATGATGCGGGTGATTTAAGCGATGATAAGTTAAGGGAAGTCGCCAGCCATGAACAGGTAAAAATGATAGAACTTAAGTTAAGTCAGGGTGCAAAACCGGGCAAAGGCGGGATCCTCCCTGGAGCCAAGGTGACGAAAGAGATAGCAGGTATTAGAGGTATCCCTGTTGGACAAGATTCAATCAGTCCGAACAGACATCGTGATATAGAAAGCAATGCCCAATTACTTGATATGATCCATCGCATTCGAGCTGTTACCGGGCGACCGGTTGGTTTCAAAACAGTAATTGGTGCCCATGGTTGGCTTGATAATCTGTTTGAAGAAATACTTGAACGGGGGGTTGAATCAGCCCCAGATTTTATGACCATCGATAGTGCAGACGGTGGGACAGGTGCAGCACCCATGCCTTTAATGGATGATGTCGGTATGACTATTCAGGAAAGTTTACCCTTAGTAGTGGATAAGTTAATTGAATATGGATTACGGGACAGGATTAAGGTAATTGCCTCGGGTAAATTAATTACGCCAACCAATGTTGCGTGGGCCTTATGCATCGGTGCAGATTTTATTACATCTGCCCGAGGCTTTATGTTTGCCCTGGGGTGCATACAGGCGCTGCAATGTAATAAGAATACCTGTCCAACAGGCGTTACTACCCACAATAAAGATTTACAAAGGGGATTGAATCCAGAGGACAAGGCAGTTCGTGTTATGCATTACGCCAAGAATATGGTTAAAGAGGTAGGTATTATTGCCCATTCCTGTGGCGTACACGAACCCAGAGAATTACGCCGGTTTCATGCCAGGATAGTAACTAATGAGGGTCGTTCAGTACCCATGGATAACATTTATCCAGAGGTGATGCGAAGAAGCTGAGCACTCACCTCTTTTTATTTAGTATTCTCAATCTCAACGCGTTTAGTTTAATAAACCCTTCAGCGTCTTTCTGGTTATAAGCACCGGCGTCATCTTCAAAAGTAGCAATGGATGCATCAAACAGGCTATCTGATTCTGATCGTCTACCACTAACCGTAATATTACCTTTGTATAATTTTAATCTTACGCTACCGTTGACGGGAATTTGAGTCTGATCTATCAGTGTCTGCAGGGCTAGCCTTTCTGGACTCCACCAGTATCCATTATAAATCAAGCTGGCATATTTCGGCATAAGCTCATCTTTTAGATGTGCAGATTCTCGATCCAGGGTTATAGACTCAATGGCCCGATGTGCTTTGAGCAAGATTGCCCCACCGGGGGTTTCATAACATCCCCTGGATTTCATGCCCACATATCGATTCTCGACAATATCAGCCCGACCTATACCATGCCGGCCCCCAATTTCATTTAAAGTCTTTAACATTATTGTCGGACTCATAGACTTTTCATTTATGGCTATGGGGTCGCCTTTCTCAAATTCTATCTCAATATATTCCGCCGTATCCGGCGCGGCTTCAACTGAGCTTGTCCAACGCCACATTTCATTTTCTGGTTCACACCAGGGGTCTTCCAATTCGCCGCCTTCATAAGAAATATGTAACAGATTAGCGTCCATGGAATAAGGCGAACCACTCTTTCGTTTTGCCTCTACTGAAATACCATTTTTCTCAGCATATTCCAGCAACGATTCTCGCGAATTAAGATCCCACTCGCGCCAGGGAGCAATGATTTTGATATCAGGATTCAGAGCATAGGCACCTAATTCAAATCTTACCTGATCATTGCCTTTACCCGTAGCGCCATGGGAAACGGCATCTGCACCGGTCTCTTCGGCAATTTCTACCAATCGTTTAGCTATCAATGGGCGAGCAATAGAGGTTCCTAGCAGGTATTCACCTTCGTAAATGGCATTTGACCGAAACATTGGAAATACAAAATCTCTGACGAATTCTTCTTGCAAGTTTTCAATGTAGATCTCTTTAACCCCCATAGCGGAGGCCTTGGCCCGTGCTGGTTCTACTTCTTCACCCTGACCGATATCAGCGGTAAAGGTTACTACTTCACAGTCGTATTGTTCCTGTAACCATTTCAGGATCACAGAGGTATCCAATCCACCGGAGTAAGCAAGGACAACTTTATTGCATTTATTTTTAATCATGATGTTTACTAGGCTATTAAAAACAGTAGTGTAATGGAGTACAGCTTAAAGATAAATGCGTACGTGAGTTAAATCAAAAAGTCTCTGACTGCTTTAATCACTTCTGCAGGTTTATCGGCATGGACCCAGTGATCTGCGTTCTCGATTATTATGTGTCTGGCCTCAGGAAAATAACCAGTAATGATATCCTGATGTTCAGGCTGTATATAATCTGACAGATCACCAGAAATAAACAATGCAGGATTATCATATGTATTTCCTGCAAGTTCCGTTGGAAAATCACGAAGCTTACTATGGTTCAATTGAATAGCATCCAGATGAATTCGCCATTTAAAGCCACTATCGTCTCGAATCAGATTTTGTAACAGAAATTGCCTCAACATCGGTTCCGATATGTGTTGTTCAAGTAAGCTATCGGCCTGAGAGCGATTCTCCAGTTTGGAAATCGGCAATGATTGTAAGGCGGAAATTAATTCATCATGGTTAGAGCGGTAACGTACAGGAGCAATATCAACAACTATTAATCTTTCAACCAAAGATGGATTTAATAACGACAAAACCATTGCAGTTTTGCCTCCCATACTATGTCCTAGAATAGAAATTGCCTCGTGTCCGCGTGATGACATGAATCCAGTAATATCATCTGCCATTTCAATGTAACTCATAGAATCAGCATGACCACTGTCTCCATGATTTCGTAAATCTATGGCGATTACCTGGAACGAATTGGCAATTTGACGTGCGATACCAGACCAGTTGCGGTTTGATCCGAATAGTCCATGCAGGATATATAACGGTTTGCCTTCGCCATAAGATTGGAAGTTAAGTTTTACTGACATGAGAAATATTTAACCATTACCCTGCTGCAACTTTTGATATGTGACTGCGTTTTAGAAGCAGGATACGGTTATCTGAATCCTCAACGAGATTAATGGCAAAACGATCTTCAATAGTTGGCGCAGGCAGATCTCCCACAACTTATAAAATGAGTTCCCGTATGTCGGACAACACCTCGCCCAAAGCCCTGGTAAATTCAGCCGCAAGCACTCCATCTATAACCCGGTGATCGTAGGAGAGTGAAAATGGCATTATTAGTCTTGGCTCAATTTTGCCGTCGACATACACCGGTTTGATTGTTGACCGGGAGACACCCATGATAGCCACTTCAGGCGGATTAATTATCGGCGTAAAACCAGTCCCACCAATATGTCCGAGACTGGATATCGTAAAACACGCCCCTTGCATATCCGAAGGGGGGAGCTTTTTATCACGGGCCTTTTTCGCCAGATCAGCCAATTCTATCGCCAGTTCATAAATACCCTTTTTATCAGCATTCTTCACAACTGGAACCATTAATCCCTGATCGGTATTTACGGCAAAACCAATATTATAGTACTTCTTATAGATGAGCTCTTCGCCATTGGGTGCCAGCGACGAATTAAAACGCGGGTAGTTTTTCAACTCAGCTACGACAGCTTTGATCAAAAAGCTCAATATTGTCAGTTTGGTTCCGTGTTTCTCTGCTTCTTTCTTTTTTGATACGCGATATTCTTCCAACTCAGTGATATCTGCCTCATCGAAGTTGGTAACATGGGGAATACTCACCCAGCTACGATGCAGGTTTTGACTAGAGAGTTTGTTGAGACGTGTAAGGGCGATAGTTTCAGTCACACCGAATTTTGAAAAATCCACTACAGGCGGCTCAAATAATTCAAGTGCCTTATGACTCGCCATTCCACCTTGACCGGACAGCATTGCACGGGTGTAGGCCGTGACATCCTCCCTGACAATTCGACCTTTTCTTCCTGAACCCTGAACCCTGATTAAATCAACGCCCAATTCGCGGGCAAATTTTCGAATTGCTGGACTGGCATGGGCTAGTCCGCCGGCACCTGAGGCAGCAGGAGCGGCTGCCATTACAGGCATCACTGGTTCAACTATTCTTTGTTGCGTTTTTGCTTCTGCAGGCGCTGCGGCTTTTTTTGTTTCGATACTATCGGATGAAGCTATTGCGTCTGTTGTGCTCGCATTATCACTAACAGAAATGATTGCTATGAGACTACCTTCCGCGACCTTGTCACCATTTTTAACATTGACTTTACTTATCGTCCCCGCGAATGGCGAGGGGATATCCATGGTTGCCTTGTCACTTTCCAACGAGATAAGTGGTGATTCAAGCTCTACTACATCACCGGCTTTTATCATTACATCGATGACTTCAATTTCCTTGAAATCACCAATATCCGGTACTTTAATTTCATGTTCAATGACAACAGCAGCAACTTTCTTGTCAGTCGTTTTATTTTTTTTCCTGGAGGCTGATTTTTTTTCTGCAGCAGCTTCTTCAATTATTAAGATTACGTTTCCTTCTGCTACCCGATCACCGGATTTTACTTTTAATTCTTTAACCGTCCCGGCAGCAGAAGAAGGGATATCCATGGTGGCCTTATCACTTTCAAGACTAATAAGTGAATCCTCAAGCTGGACGACATCCCCTACCTTAACCAGTACGTCTATGACTTCTATATCATTGAAATCTCCGATATCGGGGACTTTCACTTCAGTTAATTTGCTCATCAGACAGTTACCGGATTGGGTTTCTCTGGATCAATACCATATTTCTTAATGGCTTCTGTCACTTTTGCAGCAGGTAATAGTTTTTCGTTCACAAGTGATGTAAGTGCTGCAACGGCGATATAGTATCGGTTAACTTCAAAATGCTTACGCAGTTGTGCTCGCGTATCACTACGGCCAAACCCATCTGTCCCCAACACCGTATAATTTCTTCCCGGTAGAAAGTTTCTGATCTGATCCGCATAAATCTTCATATAATCTGTTGCAGCAATGATAGGCCCGTTATGCGCTTTGAACGTTTTTTCAACATAACTAACTTTAGGTGTTTTATCAGGATGAAGTGTATTCCAACGTTCTACATCCAGGCCTTCACGACGTAACTCATTAAAACTGGTTACACTCCAGAGATCTGAATCAACACCAAAGTCCTGTTTCAATAAATCTGCTGCCGCTATTACTTCACGAAAAATGGTGCCGGACCCCATCAATTGTACTTTTAACTTATCCTTACCACCTTTTTTGAATAAATATATTCCATTAAGGATCTCTTCTTCAATTCCTTTTGGCATAGCCGGATGCTCATAATTTTCATTCATGACAGTAATGTAGAAATAAACATCCTCATCATTAATAAACATCCGTTTGAGACCACCATGAATAATGACGGCTAATTCGTATGCAAAAGTAGGATCATAGGCAATACAATTTGGAATCGTGGACGCAGCCAGATGACTGTGACCGTCCTGATGTTGCAGACCTTCACCCGCAAGGGATGTGCGTCCAGCAGTACCGCCGAGCAGAAAACCTCTTGAGCGCATGTCACCGGCAGCCCAGGCAAGATCGCCAATGCGCTGAAAACCAAACATAGAGTAATAAATATAAAAGGGGATCATTTGTACCCCATGATATTTATACGCAGTTGCTGCAGCGATCCAGGAGGAAAACGCACCGGCTTCGTTGATTCCTTCTTCCAGGATCTGTCCTTTGATATCTTCCTTATAAAACATGACCTGATCACTATCGACAGGTTTATAGAGTTGACCGACAGAAGAATAAATACCCAACTGCCTGAACATACCTTCCATTCCGAACGTCCTTGCCTCATCCGGAACAATGGGAACGATATATTTTCCAATTTCCTTGTCTTTAACAAATGTATTAAGAATTCTAACAAATGCCATTGTTGTCGAGATCTCTCTACCATCGGATCCTGCCAGGAGTTTGTCCTGCAAACTTATATCAGGAATCTTATGTGATTTTGCCTTGGGCCATGCCTGGAATAAAGACCCACCCTGTGCCTTGGTACGTTCCTGCAAGTATTTCATTTCAGGACTATCCATAGGTGGTTTGTAAAACGGCGCCTCACTTATCTTGTCGTCGGGAATTGGAATGTTAAATCGATCGCGGAATGCCTTAATTGCCTCATCACCCATTTTTTTCTGTTGATGGGTGATATTTTGTCCCTCTCCCGCATCACCCATTCCATAACCTTTAACTGTCTTTGCCAATATGACTGTAGGCTGGCCTGTGTGTTTCACTGCAGCGGCATAGGCGGCATATACCTTGTGTGGGTCATGTCCACCTCGATTCAATCGCCAAACGTCATCATCTGACATTTGTGCAACCATCTCCTTGAGTTCTGGATATTTGCCAAAGAAATGTTCCCTGACATAGGCCCCATCATTAGCCTTGTATACCTGATATTCACCGTCGACAACCTCTTCCATACGTTTCAAAAGCAGCCCTTTGGTGTCACGGGCAATAAGAGGATCCCAGTATGAACCCCAGATAACCTTGATTACATTCCAGCCTGCACCTCTAAAAGTGCCTTCCAATTCCTGTATTATTTTTCCGTTACCACGAACTGGACCATCTAGACGTTGTAAATTGCAATTCACGACAAAAACAAGGTTATCCAATTTTTCTCTGGCGGCCATCCCGATGGCACCGAGAGATTCAGGTTCATCCATTTCTCCATCACCCATAAATGCCCAAACCTTTCGATCCGTGCGTGGGGTCAATTCACGATTTTCCAGGTAACGTAGAAAACGAGCCTGATAGATTGCCATAATGGGACCGAGTCCCATCGACACCGTTGGAAATTGCCAAAAATCGGGCATTAACCAGGGGTGCGGGTAGGATGACAATCCATTACCGTCAACTTCCTGGCGAAAATTATTTAACTGTTCATCTGTTAGCTGTCCATTTAAGTAGGCGCGTGAATACATCCCCGGTGCGGAATGACCCTGAACATAAATCAGGTCTCCCCCTTGTTTTTTTGTCGGGGCACGAAAGAAGTGATTAAATCCTACATCATATAAGGTAGCTGAGGAGGCAAAACTGGCGATATGACCACCTAGTTCCGAGCTAATACGGTTGGCCTTGACTACCATAGCCAGTGCATTCCAACGAACTATAGAACGTAAACGCCATTCAAGCTCCATATCACCAGGC
Organism: Gammaproteobacteria bacterium; assembly: GCA_051275005.1. Lineage (GTDB taxonomy): Bacteria > Pseudomonadota > Gammaproteobacteria > Eutrophobiales > Eutrophobiaceae > Eutrophobius. Next base: position 8,176 of record JBNMOP010000096.1, read on the forward strand.
GAATGCTCTTCTCTAGATGGCGGAATGGTATTTAAATAGGCTGTATTGGCAGAATATGGTAGATAAGCGCCGGATTTACGTGCCTTGGCAATTAGTTTTTCTAACAGGAAATGCGCACGATCTATCCCTTCATGGGTGAGGACAGCGTCAAGGGCGTCCAGCCATTCATTTGTTTCCAGAATATCAATATCTTCTTGTTTATCTGACATGTCTACACCATAGTCCGTTAAAAAATGATAGGATTTAACGCAAATTACGGAAAAAGTGGAAGAAAAATAGCTTCCGTTATCATTATTATAATTTATATCTAACGATCCATTTTACCAGAAAATTGCTATATGGTAGGCATTACTTATGATTAATTTTGAATTTACTCTCAGGCAAAAAAACCGGGCACCGAAACAAAAAGAAGTTGATGAGCAGAAAGATTGGGTAGTTTTATTTCCATCAACAATTCGGGCAACCGGCAAATTTCCATACCATGACCATCTTGAACGACGCATCAAGGATATTGATGATAAATCCGATATCGAGATTCAAACAATGGATTTGCCCAATGAGCCCGGCACCAGAGTCGTTTTCGCCTGCATCAAACCTGATATTACAAGTTTTGAACTGTTAACTCTCGGAAGAAAGTTGGTCAAGGCACATAAGCCAGGGAAAGAGGCAACACTTAGTCTCCATGTTACTGGCTACACCGATAAGCAAAACTTACGCATAGCAGAAGCACTGGTAGCTGCCACTGCCGCAGCCAGTGCTATCATGCCAAACTATAAAACCAGCAAAACCAGTAACAATCGATACATCCAGATAAATATTTATGGCGTACTCAGCTCAGATGGGTATAAGCGAACCCTGGCAGAGGCACATGGTAATGCCCTATGTCGCTATTTAAGCATGTTGCCACCAAACATTTTAACACCATCAGATTATCTGAAAAAATTACAGCTACTCAGCAAAGCGTATAAATGGAAGCTGGATTTCTATGATGTTGCTGCACTTAAACGTAAAAAAGCAGGGGCATTTCTTGCTGTATCACAGGGTAGTTCAGTACAGGACGCTGGGATTGTCTGTTTGCGTTATAACCCAACCCGAGTATCTCGCATGGATAAACTTGCCCTGGTTGGTAAGGGAATATGCTACGACACCGGCGGGGTTAATTTAAAACCAGCCAGGTACATGTTTGGTATGCATGAAGACATGCAAGGCAGTGCTGTGGCCTTAGGTGTATTTCTGGCGCTAACAAAACTCAAGGTTGATTACCCTGTAGAATGCTGGTTGGCACTGGCAACGAATCATATTGGTCCAAAAGCCTACAAACCCAATGATATTATTACTGCAGCTGATGGGACGACCATTGAAATCGTTCATACCGATGCTGAAGGAAGAATGGTATTGGCAGACACACTGGTATTCGCGTCAGAGAAGAAGCCTTCATTGATTATTGACTATGCTACGCTAACTGGCGCATGTGTTTACTCTATTGGCTCCTCATATAGTGGTGTTTTTAGTAACCGAGAAAAATTTACTCCGGAGTTAATTCGATCTGGTCAGGAAAGTGGTGAGAGGGTCTGGCCATTTCCCATGGATGAAGACTATGAGACCTCCTTGAAAAGTGATGTTGCTGATATTAAACAATGTGCCCTGGAAGGTAATGCGGATCATATCCTGGCTGCACGATTCTTAAGCCGATTCGTTAAACATGATATCCCCTGGATCCATATGGATCTCTCTAGCAGCAAAAATAAGGGAGGATTGGCACATATCCCAACGGACTCAACTGGATTCGGTATCAGATATACGCTGGAATTATTATTTAACGGTAAAATATGGAAGTCCTGATAACGTAAACAATCGGGCTGAGTTAAGTTATACTTCTGCCCTTCATCAAACCACACTCAAACCACTGGAGGTTAATGTGACTATTAAAGTAGGAGATAAAATGCCTGAGGGTGTTTTTAAGATTATGAGAGACGATGGACCAGGAGCGATGAGCTCAAAAGAAATATTTTCAGGAAAAAAAGTCGTATTGTTTTCTGTACCTGGTGCGTTTACACCCACATGTTCCAAGCAACACCTTCCGGGATATATTGAAAAAGCAGATGAGCTGAAATCCAAAGGTGTAGATACTATTGCGTGTATGGCAGTCAATGACGTATTTGTAATGGGCGCATGGGCTGATCAAAGCGGTGCAGGCGACAAGGTATTACTCCTGGCTGATGGTAATGCCGAATATGCCAATGCCCTGGGATTGGAACTTGATGCCAGTGGCCATGGTATGGGTACCCGTGGTCAACGTTTTGCAATGGTTGTTGATGACGGTGTCTTGACGCAGTTGCATGTTGAAGCGGGTGGCGAATTCAAAGTGAGCGCCGCTGATTACATTCTGGAAAATTTATAGGTTTAATTAAGAACTAGAAGATCGGGACTCAGGATTCGGGGCTCGTTACTCGTTACTCGTTACTCGTGATTTGTATTTAAAGTTAGACAGTCAGTCAAAATAATTTTTATAAATGTCTGAATGATCAGAAATTCATGGGTTTAACCATTTCATGAAGGATTGTTTTTAAGCTAGCTTTGAGAATGGTGGCCCGAGCCACGAGTAACGAGTAACGAGTCCCGTCTCCCGAGTCACGAACCAGGTTTATCCGACCCACACTTCCAGCAAGAACCAAATTGACCTTCATTTTCTTCACCGCATAGACACTGCCATGGTCCAGTAT
>JBNMOP010000097.1:0-10594 GCA_051275005.1 Gammaproteobacteria bacterium
GTTAATTCTGAATCTGACCCAAAATGGGTACACGATACAGCCATATTTTGTAGTAACAAATAAAGATTAATTTATTATCTGGTTCGAGGAATTAGAACCGAGCAACGCCATATAATATTCAACGCGCGTGGATATATCGTTGTGTCCAGCATCCCTGATAACAAACAATGATGCCACGCCTTCATTAAAATGGGTTAACAGACGTTGAACGCTAAACATCGGAATAACCTGATCACGATCACCTGCTATTACTGTAGTGGGAATTAAAATTTCTTTTGCATACCTCCAGGACTCGTACTTGTCTTGTAGTAATAAATTGATTGGTAAATATGGAAACTGGAGCGCTGCCAATTCGGCAATACTATTATAAGGGGTTACTAGTACAAGGCGGTGTGCCCGTCGCTGGTTGGCAACTTGAATAGCGATACCGCTCCCTAGACTTCTACCTATCACAGTAATGTGTTCGTAATTTTTCTTAATACTGTCAAATAATATTAACCCATCAGCAACAAGATCAATCTCCGTTGGTTTTCCAGAACTCCCACCATAGCCACGGTAATGCAAGGCGTAAATTGAGCTGCTATTGAATGTCTTTGCAAGTTGCGGAATTGACCGGGAAACATCCTCGGCGTTTCCGCCAAAATATAAGACAGCATGCAATCCCATTTTAATATCAATAGATACTACTAATTCCTCGTCTCCGCTTTTAAGAATCATCGTAGGAACCGTTGTATTAGCTCTTATAGGTTGAGGGTAGTATATATATGATCGTTGCGAGAAAAACATCATTACGCATATGACACAGTAAGCAATTATTAATAAAATACTCGGTGGTACAAAAAATTTAATTATGTTTCTTATGTGCAAAGCTTTGCCTAAAAAACATATCGCACTAGAGTGAGGACTCTCAGCAAGGCCAATATTGTATTTTTCTAAAACCGTGTATTAATCCAATTCTCCAGATAGTCAAAATTATTTTTAACACTATTATCGTAACGTCCATCGTATGACTGACCGGTCGGCATACATCTCGTACATGGGGTGCCACCATGGACTGCTCCTTCAATAATCATGTATTCCTTATCTTTGCTGACCGCATTATCAAAAATAATCTCACCATCGCGGAGAAAGTAATGACCACCCATTGCCACGACCAGCAATGGTGCAGATATCTGTCGCACATTGCACGTGGTGGAATTATTACTGGTACACCAATCGATCTGGGTCATAGAATGAATACCTCTGATGGCGTTTACACTTAAAAAGGACTTCAATGTTGAAAACCCAACACCATTAAATCCCCTGCTGGTATCAGGAGATTGCCCGACATAACGGACACTCTCTACAACGCAACACTCTTCAATATTCCCATCGTTACGTAACAGCTGTTGAGGCCGGTTTGTTGCGTGATCAATACTGGCATCGTGATTAGCCAACCGAGTGCCCGCCACAGCTGGCACAATGAAGGCATCATTATCTGAGTAGATATGTGTACCGTCCTGCATTTGCTGCATTTTCTCCTGAGCAATATCGATAAGCCGGTTCATACGTGCCGCCTGGGCGATGAAAAATCTTTCTTTGAAATCTTCGGTATAGGTAGAACCATTCAGGTTATAGCCATGTTCTGGATTAAACGGATCAAGTGTTGGATCAATTTTCGGGAGAGCATGATGATTAATAATATCTGCATCATTTATAATCGCCGCATTCAGACTACGCATTACGCCTAAACCATTTCCCGGATGCGAGTCCCATAAGATCAATGCGTCAGCCCTGGGTAGACCATTCAACTCATCTGAACATTTCATCAATTTTTCTGCTTGCTGGCAGAATGATGCACCGGCTTCTGCAACGGCCTGGTAAAAACTCATGGTTGGACCGCCACCACTGTGACCAAATAAAATCACATGTGTTATTCTAGGTAGCTTACGCAGATGTTCAATTCCCTGTTTCACATCCAGGGCATTATCTTCCCATGGCGCACACATCGCCTCATTATTGTCGCAACGTGTGTTCATACCCAGAGCAACGAATCCCCGCTTGGGTAACTCCCGGGTCATTATGTGTGACATGAAATTGCCGTCCCGATGCATAGCAATTACACCTATATGGGGATTGGGAAACTGGGCAGAATCAGGATAGTAAAGTGCCCCCTTGGTGGCACTCGGTTTGAATTGAATAAACTCAGGTGACGGGGGCGCAGCCATGGCCTGGATACTGATACATATAATAAACAGGCTAATTATGATTGAGACACATTTATTGATAAGCATTGTAACTTCTCCCTGCACAAAAATTAAAAAGGTGGGGTAAGAAAACACTATTCATCCTTTACAGGAAAGTCTTATCTGACCCCACTTTTACTTTTACACTTTTACCTATTTTGGTAACGGAACACCCCAAAGATTAAATCCATGTTCTCTCGCTCGCTTTATGATACGCAGCTTATCCTCTTCGAGTAGGAAACCTTCATTCACAAGTTCGGTTGCAGCGGCCTCTATTTGTGCAACGAAGGTCTGCTCATCACCATAACGTTCCTCCAGGGAAAGTCGCGGATCGCCGGCAGCAACACGATCAGCCTTGGTCTTGGCAAACGGAATAAATGTCCCGTGCTGTCCACAAGAATCGGGAAAACCTTCTCCCTGTTTCATAACTGACCAGCCTAGATGAGTACCAAGGGGTACCGAAAGCTCCGGAAGGTGTATGCCTGCAATATCATTTCCGTCTTCATCCACCTGGGAGATCTGAACAACATATTCATCTCCCGGTAACTTCTGATATGGAACCGCTGAGAAATCCAATGGGGCATAGCGGAACATCGTATCAGGTGTGTAGACGAACTTTGGTAACGCAGGCCAACCTTCATAGTTAAGTACTGGAATATCGGGATAGATAACCGCCTCCGGCGAAACCAGCGTTCCATCACTCTTTTTAGGCACTACGCTGGCAGGCGGCTCGACCTTCTCGATGACCCAGCGATCCATCTTTTTTAAAAGCGCCCGGAAGATTGGACCGTTATAAAGCGGGTTAGTCATCTGCTGACATTCCTTCATCAATTCCGGAACCTTTTGATCAAAGGTCGTGTTGTGCTCTATTGCAGCAATAGAATAGATGCGTACATTGGGAGACAGGGTATCGATATCAAGGTCATTACCTTTTGCGTCCGTGTGATTCAGTGATGACGACTTGTTCCAGTATTCATTAGCGCCATCGATATTAAAAATTTTTGGGCAGGTATGGGTTGCAAGACATCGTTTGAGGATGCCGTCCGTCTGCCCGGTCAGGGGATCGGTCAGGACTGGAAAAGTTTGAGGAAATTCATGCTCGGGGGCATAGTGATATTCGTGTTTGCGTGAAGATGCCATGGGTTGAGAGAAACGTGAATTCATCCAGACATGTCCACCGGCGCCACCGGCGTAGGGCAACATACCGTCGATAACCATGCGTCCCGCTTCGTCCTCGTTGAAACCCCAGCGCAGAAAATCTCGCTGGTTGCGACCACCATTGGATCGCCCCCACGAATAGATGGCGCGAAGACCATCGGGCATTGCTAACGGATTTGGGTTTCCAAAATCATCAGACTCCTCATGCTTTAAGAAGGAAAGAAAATCACGTGTGATGGCATGTCCAAGACCCATGACCAAAGGATCCTTTGCCGTATAGACAAACTCATAGACCCACCCAATCCTGGCAGGACCAGGAAATTCAATCTTCCACTCGTCCGTATAACGCCAGCCTGTCACTGGTATTCCCACACCGTTTCCATGTTCTCTAACCGTCAGGGCACCATTAGAACTACTCGTGTTACTGGTGGCATAGGGAAGACTGATGGTGTTGTCATCCTCATTTTCAGCGACGAGCTCTGCTAATGCCGCTCCGGTCACGGGAGAACCGTTGGCATTGATTGCTATGGGGATCTCAGCACTCATGATGTTTGGGCCGGCCCTGAAATGCCCCGAATATCCACTGAGCGCAATGTTGTAACCCTCGCGCATAAGAAATCCGTGACCAAAATGATCTGTCTCTCCCGGGTCGTTAGAGGCAGTGCCGTCGTTAAACCATTGCAACATACGTTTGCCGCCCCTATTACCAAAGGCGTAAAAGAGTTTACCGTTGCCCTTCGTCTGGTCGGCAGGTCTAAGGATGAAAAAAGTCGACCGATATCGAACCTTACCATCAGTGACCGGGGCAAGATCGATATCGGTAATGACGGCACTTTTGGGATCAGTGGGGTCAATTTCTCCCTCGAAAGTACCAACTATCTTTTCATAAGATCCAGTGCCCCCGAAGGAAGGCATGTCTATTGATACCGGAGGTTCGGCATCAATGTGCGTCACACGGGCATCTACTCCAATCGTAAAACTGAAAATCGATACCAGGATTGTCAGCGTGGTTACTTTGACCTTGTTAATTGATTTCATATAACCCTCTTAAATAGTCGGCTCTTGTAAGTTAAAATGATAAATAAGATAAGCCGCTTATGAAGCGTATCAACTCATCAACCAGTGTCAATATAATTGAGTTATATAAAAATTATTTTAATAGAGGAGTCAGTAAAAAAAGGATCAGAGTCACCTTTATAATTCCTTAACGCATTCCACGTTAACCAATGACCACTGTTGTCCACTTTGTTGATCCACGAGTACACATTGCGATCCCTCAATGACTAACTGAAAGCGATGCGGCCGACCAAGATCCCGACCCATCACCGGAGGGCGCTCAATACTGCGTTGCAATCCGCGTTCAATAACCAGAACGCTATTTTTTATCAGCACGTCTGCAGCAAGCGTAACTTTTGTGCCGTTCAGAGCAGTAGATATCGTTTGTTCAATTTCCTGCAACGTCTCAGAACCCGGATTGGTGAGCAACGCCGGCACATTCGGTTCTACAGTTTGTGCGCTACATGCTGCCAACAGAGAGGCCAAGATAATAAGTGTACCTAATCGTTGCATGAGTTAAGGTCTCATGATTCGATTCTGTAGCCAGAGAGACTTGGGTACTATCATTTTGTCAGACGGGAGCAAACCAACTTTTGACAGGCTAGTCGGCGAGACACCACTGGCGGCCGGGCAAGTGTCTGTAACCCTGTGATTAAGCGCCGCGGCCAAGCGTTCCTCTGCAGGATCACCTAGGGCAGCAGTGAAGTCATCACCTACCGAGCAGCCGGGCACCACGGTGCCGATATCACTGACCGTATTCGCCGGTGAAAACCCATCAGGGTATTCACCGAAACCCTTCGCGTTAATACCTTGAAACTGGATGGTAAAATAGGTCGTCCCGCAGTTATTGGCAGGGAAGAACCCAAAGGGTTTCCCGCAGGTGGTCGAGCCAATCTGAATTACCTCTACATCTACCCCACGTAGACCGTTAATAATTGCTTCACTGGCCGAACAGGTATCGGATCCTGTCAATACATATACCCGTGTTAAGTCGAGAGTTGGTAACACTGTTCCTTCTGCGAGGGAGGGATCAAATCCAAGACTGCGGTTGTGAAATGGCGTAGGAATCAACGCCTCCCCGGAGATGGGATTCGTATCCGGATGCTTGTCATTGAATGTGATTTCTTCAAACGTTTGGCCTGCTGTACGCGCAGCACCAGCTATCATGTAAGAAAACTCACTTGCGATATCCAGAAATCCGCCGCCATTATAACGAACGTCGATAATGAGATCAGTGATACCTAGTCCAGCAAGTTGTGTGACCGCGTTAAACAAACCACCTTCCGCTGTTGCTATATGATCGTTGAACTGGAGATAACCGACAGCACCGCTCGCAGTGGCAATGGTCTTCACATTCTGGACCGGAGTGGAGGTAATTACCGCAGCCTGCATAGTAACCATCCGCACCGTACTATCCAGATCGCGTACCGTAAAGGTATGGGATTCACCATCGGTATCTGGAAAAAGACCTTCATTCAAGGTATCTACATCACTACCATTGACAACATCTACACCATCAATGGTCAATATCTCTGCACCACGGGCAAGGTCAACACCAACCGCTGTTGCCGGTGTACTCGGATCGGTATAGGCAACAACGATATTACGAGGTGGGCTTGATTGTAATAAGGCAAATTGCGCGCCGTAACCGACTGAGATACCCGACTGTGAAAGGGCATTAAACTCATCTGTGGGAATCGTAAAATGAAAGTTGTCTTTGAAATTACCGGATGGTGTCAGGTCATCTGTTTTTAACAATTCAAAATAATCTGGCGTCGAGAATAATGCTGGATCCATGTCGACGATTTCGTCATACCAAAGATAGGTATCATTACTATAGGATCGCAAAAAATTGTTCTCGTCTGTGGTCGTACCCTGAACATCACCACTGCCAACGACTGGTACCTCGCACATTGCTTCAAACGTATTTGCGTTTAAAAAAACTCCGGGTACCCACTCCCCACTGTTTACCTCGGTATCGGTATCGTCGGGGACAATGGTATCACCGCTGTTAGGATTATTAAGGGCCCTTTGAAAAGCAGTGGTGCCATCACCACCGCCACCGCCGCCACAACCACCTAAACCACCAACAACCACGAGAAAAGCCAGCTCACGAACGAACTGTCGAAGTGGTTGACGATAACTTGAACCACATTGATTTGACGAATTGCTGAGCATAGAAATCCTAATTATTATGCTTTGATAGTATCCATGATATTACAGCCTAATCAATCGATTATGCTTTCTGTAGACTACGAATAAATATATGGAATCTAAAATTTTTATAATCCGTCATACATTTGCGACAATTATAGATGTCGAAAGTTCTGGAATTGTAGGCGCACAACCAATTAAGACGGAAATCTAGTAAAAAATAAATAGTTTAAGCAGTCTTGGGCATTTATACTTTTTATAAGTGTAACCAGCTATGAATCCTGGTAGCCATAATGCCAGACAAAAACGACCAACAAAAGGAGCGTACTATGATCCAATTTCGACTACTGGTTACCATTCTAACCATCCTCATTGCGGTGCCTGCTGCCGCAGAATTACCAACACGCCACATACTTCCCGTTGCATTGGCCAAGGAAATGGCCGAGGTGACTCAAGCTCACTGTTTGGAAATGGGCTACAATGTTTCCGTCCACGTGGTGGACAGCGCAGGTGACACCCTCGTCGCCTATCGCGGCGAAGAGACTGGTGTGCACACCTTCGTCCTCAGCTACCGCAAGGCTTATACAGCAATGACTTTCGATCGCCCTTCTGCTGTATTCAGGGAACGTATTGAAAATGGCGATATTGGCCCGCAAATGCAATTGATGTTACCGGACATGGCGGGGCAACAAGGGGGCTTACCTATCCATGTTGGCGAGGAAGTGATTGGTGGCATTGGCGCGGCAGGTGGTGGCAGTGGATCCGATTCGGTCTGCGCGCAGGCTGGCATCGATGCTGTCGCAGATCGACTTAACTAAGGTCTGTTGGAAATTAGTCTCTTTTAATTACGCCTCATTTAGAAAGAATTTATTCCGGCTCAATATGAAAGTCACTAAGATTGGGCGGGACGACAGCACGTTCAGTGGGTTTCTCTAATTGTGGAATCCAGTGGTAGGGAACACGGTAAGCCCGGTACGTTCTGGGAAACGGATTCGCGCCCGATTCAAAATAAGGCATCACATACTCCCACACAATCTCTTTCTCGGCGCTCACCTCGAAAAGGCGTCCGTCAGCTCCTTCAGTAATAAACGTATTCCCATTGGGCAACCGTTGCGCCGAGCTCACGTTGCGACTAAAGAACTGATAGCTGGCGCGGCCGGGAAGGGAATATTCCCAGACCTTCTCGAATGTCACCGGATTGAACTCGATCACCCGCGAACTAAACCGGGTGATTATACTCGTACCATCAGGTGCTACCGGGTTTGGTGTCCCATAACCAGCCGAGCCGCCGTTATCGAAGACCATGAGATTACCAGCACCAGGCAGACCTTTCGGGATAATATGAGGATGGTGCTGTCCAATTATCTGGCCAATCTTTAGATGTAATTCTGATGTTCGAAAGTCAGGTCCCATCTTCCATACAATCTCGCCCGTTCGCGCAACAATAGCGATAAAATTCGCCTCACGAGCACTGATGATCACATTGTCAGGATGGAAGCGCTGGTCCCCCTCGTCATACCACTTATTAGTACCCACGTAAGACGCAGAATTGATATGTAGCCAGTCAAAGTCTTGTGTCGCGTTATTGTATTTTACAGCGCGGCGAATAGCATTACGGGCATCATCGGAGAAACCGTATTCTTCAACGTGATCACTCGCCATCCAGTCCCATAACACCTCGCCGTCCCAACTAACTTCAAGGATATAATCGTCCTTCAGTTGCTTATCTGTAATCGCCGGTACCGTCGCGTTTTTGTGTGCCAGAATAAGTGTCCGGCCTCGATCAACTAATGGATCTGCCCCCGGAGTGTAGTATCCCACCGGATTCCCCTCCCGTTGCCAATCATGGTGTTGTCTGGCCGCCCACACTGTTGCGCCATCCTCAGTTTGCACCTGCTCTGTTTTGTCGAAGCGCCAGATTTCTTTGCCGTCCCAGTCCCATTGGACCAACGCATTGAATTCCTGGTGGGCCGAACGGTCGCCTGTTGAAGCAATGAGGTATCCGCCGGGGAGGATCCTCGCTGGGTAACCTGACGTATTCGACCAACGTCTGATCTCTCTACCATTCATGTCGACCAACACATCCCCTCCACTATTAGGGATCCGAAAAATCGTATACCCATTCCATGCCTTCGCTGGATTATAAATCGTCGTACCAGTGGGATAAACGGACGGAACTGCACTTGTTGTTATGGGAACCAGGGCGAGCACAAGACCCCATGCTAAAAACGCAACCAGACATCTACGTATAAATTTAGTCAATTATTAAATCCTCAGAATAAATATTTAAATCTCAAAATAAAAAGGGACAGATTAATTTTATGCTCATTTTTCTTGTATACAAGAGTAACTATATAATTAAAATAAACCCTTTTGGTTTTATTTTTTCCTAACCAGTTGTATGCCATCGCGTACGGTTAACAATACGTTCTCGATTCGATTATCTTTATGAATAATTTCGTTGAGCCGAGCCACCGCTTTCGAATCAACATCCTGGGGATTGAGCACCCGGCCTGACCAAAGAGTATTATCGATGATAATTACGCCTCCCGAACGGGTTCGCTCAAGGATCTCCTCATAATATAAAGGATAGTTTTCCTTATCTGCATCGATAAAAGCGAGATCTATGGTCTGTGTCAACTGCCGGATAGTATCGATGGCCGGTCCCATCCTTATTTCAATTTTATGACCAACCGGGCTTGCATCAAATGTCGCCTGTGCAATCTCCTGTGCCTTCGTATCAATATCACAGGTAATGATTTTTCCATTCTCTGTAAGTCCTTCCGCCATCGACAGGGCCGAGTATCCGGAAAACGTACCAACCTCAAGCACCAAACCTGGTTGAACGAACTGCACAATAAATTTCAAAAATCGCCCTTCAATCCGACCCGTTAACATTTCCGGATATTTCAAAACGTCATGTGTCTGTGCAATCAGCTTTTGAAGATTTTCAGGTTCTTCCTGCGTCATCTGAGATGCGTAATCTTCAATGGCCTTGTCAATCATTCTCATATCAGACTCCATTGTTGAATTAATTGATGTCAGAGTAACATTTCTTTTTAAGCTACCTAAGTATTAAAAGCATTTGTTTCGCCAACTGTCTATATAGTCGTAGGTTATCTTAACCATGTTACCGAACTGACCTTCATCCTCTCCACAACGGTCACAAGGTGTGATGCCACACAGTATTCGATATCCGCGCACTGCCATGTTCATTCCTTTGAGTGATTAAGATACCTCGAAGCGGAGTGAATAGTAACCTGTCCAATTTTAGCATTAGCTTCCTGCAATGCCAGTTCATAGAGCAAGCCTTCGCCACGATCATCTGGTCGTACATACGTCATATTCACGGAATCAGATTTTTTATGCTACTACCGGGATACAAACTTCGCCCAAAAGACCAAAAACTATAAGAATAGAAAAGAACAATATTCTAGAATCCTTAACCTTACCTGCCTACACAATCATGTATAGAAAGTATAAGTACAGAATAATTAGATCAGCATCAATCTACACAGACTCATTAGAGATAAAAGTCAGCCTGAAATTATTCACTTTCGTCTCCGTCTGTAATTATTTTCTTAAATTTGTTTTACGGAGTAACATTAGATCTGAAAATTGTTATATAGGGGGTTAGCAGATGAAATCTATTTTTACTACAACCAAACTTCACGGAACTATCCTGGCATTAATAACCTTGAGCTGTATATTCTTGCCCTCGACTCTATATGCTCAAACCAACTATAATCGATTACCCATTACAAATTAGGGTTGGCTAAAACCGTTCCCACCGATACAAATCGTAAACAACCTTTATTTTGTCGGAACGTTTGAGCTTGGCTCATTTTTAATCACCACCGATGCCGGCCACATACTTATCAACACCGGTCCTGAGCGATCCCCACGAAAAATTAATTCATGCATAGTTGATTTTGTGCACATAGCGTTAATTTCTCCCATGCAGTATTCACCTCATTATTAGTCAGACAGATCTGTTTGTC
>JBNMOP010000098.1:0-10454 GCA_051275005.1 Gammaproteobacteria bacterium
CTACAACCATGAGCGCTATCATGAGTCCTTGGATAACGTGACCCCTGCAGATGTTTATTATGGAAGAAGCGAAGAAATACTTGAGCAGCGTGAGATGATCAAACAAAATACAATCGCTATGAGAAAAGAAATGCATTACGATAAACAACTAAACCAGATGAGCTAATCTGTCTCTTAAATCAGACTGCCCTCAGTCCAAAAGGTTTTGACGACATACAGTAAAGTTTTCTTCATATTTTTAGCAAATTTAGGGTCAAGGGCAAAAATTAAAAAGGTAATCCCTGCATTTGTCCTGAGGCGCTTTTTTCCAGCGTTTTCTTTTCTTCAAGTCCTGAAAGGTATCCCTTCGCCTGTGAATTACCGTATTCCTTTTTGGCCTATTCCTGGGCTTGTTCAGTTTTACCAAGCTTCTCGTAAGCGATGGCGACATTACATGCCGGCTGACCGGATTCATTTTTGATGCCGAGGCTGATACCTGCTTTCTAGGTAATGGCGGCTTGTTGGGATTGTTCCGCCTCGATCAGTTCAAAAACTAATGGAGTCAGAGTAAATACTTTATAACTATTTCCCTATACTAACGCCCGGCAAATTGATTTGCCCACCGGTGTCGACATTCAGCGTGTCCTTCTTCTCCTCATACTCCTCTAGCGTTGCCAGGTAAGTTCTGGCCTGCGAGTTTCCGTATTCTTCGGAAGCCTTTATTGCCCATTCCTGTGCTTGTTCCTTTCTTCCAAGCTTCTCATAAGCGATGGCGACATTATATGCTAGCTGACCGGCTTCACTTTTTGATGCCTGGCTGATACCGGCTTCCCAGGTATTGGCGGCTTGCTGCCATTGCTCCCCTTCGGCAAGTTCTACTCCTTTTACCATTGCCGAGTCTGTCCCGGTACCACCAAAGTATTTCCTTTCAACCGGTACGGATATGGGGGCAATTCGCTTTGCATATGCGATCCCGGCCATGTGGATGAGATCGCCGATAGCTTCATTTCCGGGTGGCAGGCCTGAGGCGGCTGATGCCGGATCCGATCCCGTACTTTTCCAGGTCTCCCTGTTTCGGTACAGATGCTCGTCGATGATGGTTTCCGTAGAGGGATCATAAATGCGGAACCCGAAGAGAATATTACCCGCCGCCGCAATAGTATATTCGTATGGTGAAGACCGCTGAAAGGTAGTCTCCTGGGGATCATTGAGGAGGGGCTGATCTGCTCTTCTAACTTGGGGTTGATTGGACATATTGAATTCGGAATCATAGACCTCAATGGCGACCAGGGCATTGGCCCCGTAACGCTTGCAGATCTCATTCACAGTATCCCAGGGGATTGGCCGTGGAAAACCTTTGGAAATACTATTACCCGTAAGCGTTTCATTTGCGACGACTGTTTGAAACCGGGGCGATCCCCCAAGGTATCGTTGTAGGAAAAATATAAGGGTATCTGATGCTTCTTTACTTTGGCCGGGTACAGCAGCCCTTAGCAGGGCCTCGTTAGATTCGAACGGATTACCGGTATATACCGTGCGGTCAACGATCACGAGATTTTCAATGCTGGAGGGTAAGGAGATTTCCGCCGGTGTCATGACATCCACTTCTACCGTCTTCATGTTGCTGGTGCTGGGGCAACCTGTCAGTACCGTAGCAGCCAGGATAAATACCGCGAGATTAGAAAATTGCTTGTTCATGGTGACGATTCTTAATAATGTTGAGACATTCCGTCGTTTCATATTATCCCCCAGTTCATATTCGCAACAGTTCGGAGTAGGGTACTATTAATTGATGGAATTTCATATTTATTGCGAAAATAAGACTGCTACGCAGACAGTTTATATGCATGCTCATTGGGCGGCCGTAAAAGACCTCAACATATCTCCTTTATGGGAAGGGGATATTGGGTTCCGCTTCACATCACCGGAATGACGAAGTAGAGAAGGTCGTTATTTCCGTACCCAAGGGCATAAACTTCGGCGGGAATCCAGTAGATAGACTATACGCATTAGGCCCATATATATGACCCCATCTCTTAAATCTGCTCCCGACGTTGTTGTACTCTTGCATCCGTACAGTTTTACCTTCCTTATAAAAGGGGATGCTGGTCGCGGCGGACGTGCTGTCCTGGATTTTGTCTCCTGCGTCTTTCTACCTCATACATCCATGATAAGTGTCTCGTGAAATTTCCCACATCCTGTGTGTAGCATTTACCCAAGGGCACAGGCGACAGTAGGAGGATATTCTTGTTACACTGAACTAATATTTGAATAGCCTGCAAATCGTGTCCAGCGGCAGATAAATGGGGAGATTATGAAAAAAATACATCTTGATATAGTGCTTACTTTTTTATTGTTATCTTTAACAGTATTTTCGCACCCTGCAAATTCACAATCTAAACCACTTATAAAAATAATTGCAACCGGCGGCACGATAGTCAACACACCATCTGGCCGCCTTCCTGTAGATGGTTTTATAGAGCAAATTCCCCGGATAAAAGATGTAGCCGAGATTGAAATACGTGATTACATTTCTGTAGGAAGTGCATCAATCACCATCCAAAACTGGATTGATATAGCGAATATCATCACCGAGGAATTAAACAAGAATGAGGATATAGCCGGAATTGTTGTTACCCAGGGTTCCAATACAGCTGAAGAGACAGCCTACTTCCTGCACTTGGTGCTGGATACTGAAATACCCATTGTCATTGCTGCCGCGCAGAGAGATCGAGGGAAATATAGCTCGGATGGATCACGAAATCTGTTTGATGCAATCCGTGTTGCGGCCCATCCGGATGCAGATAATAAGGGAGTTATGCTGGTTGTAAATGAAATGATTCATTCGGCACGGGACGTGACTAAAACCATAAGTCATCGGGTTGAAACCTGGGACTCTGGCGATCTGGGCATACTCGGATTTTCTGATTTGGATTTAATACGTTTTTATAGGGAACCTTTAACACGACATACTGCTAATAGTGACCTGCGCCTGAACGGTATTACAAGAGCGGATGAAATGCCCAAGGTCGAGATTGTTTATTCCTACTTGGATGCAAGCCCGAAGCTTGTTGATATTGTTAAAGCTACGGGTGCCAGGGGTATCGTTTCGGCAGCGTTTCCAACCGGTTCTCCTGGTTCATTAACACAAGCCCTTAAAGAAGCCGAAGAAAGTGGAATAGCCGTTGTGTTGAGCCATCGAGGTGGGAAAGGACGTATCAGAATAGGCCGGGAATTTACATCCGCAGATAACCTGACCCCGCAAAAGGCACGCATCCTGTTGATGCTCGCATTGCATAACGGAAAAACGAGCAGTGAATTAAACGAAATATTTATGACATATTAATATTATGAGAAAATAAAGAGGTCGGAGACTATAGAGAAGAGCTCTCAAGTGACTCAGACTCAATTTCTTATTTTTATTATAATTTATCTTATTACTGTTACAAAAAATATTGGCCAAGACTGGAATTCATATGCCTCAATCATTACAAATTATTACAAATATTATTCTAATCGCATGCATAGGTTATCTGTTGTTCGAGGTAGAGAAAATTGCTGATTCGCCAAATAATCAATCGTATCAAGAAACTGACCTTGCGATGCCCGCGGAGGACTATGTAGATATGCGCGCGGTTAAGTGTCCTTCTTCATTTGATGAGGTATCAAAAACATTTAGAGATGAGAATTACTGGATTTTTCAAAAGAACAATGGCGATAAAAACATCAGTCTTGTGTTAAGACCAAACAGGAATACTGGCAATTGGGATAAGGATGTAAATACCGAAGACAATAAGATGATAGTTACACCAGATTTTTACGAGTGGGAGTCGTTTATTTATACAGGGCTCAATGTCCTCAATAGAAAAGACTTAACGCTGGAAAGAAAGAGATCAGACAGTCGTTCAGCTATCAGCCAATGCGTATTAGTAAAAACGGAATATGCCAGAGATGAGGTCGAATTAAGATATAACCAACTATTGGAAGGCAATCTATTGTAGGTATGTATTTTAATATTTAAATAAAAGGGTCAAAGACATACGTTAATAATTCTCTAGTCACGCCGACTCCTTATATACTTCACGCTCCATGTTATATTGCTATCCAGATCCGTCGTAGACTTTTGTAGCCTGGTCTTATTTTCAATTTATCAATCAACACTGACCTTTTTGATTTTTCGGCAAAGGGGACGGGGGGAAATTTTTGAAAAATTTATTATTCATGAAGAGAAATCTGTCGCGATATTCGCGATGGATGTGTTTAGTCTTCGCAATATTTCCAGAGATACATATAGCGGCTTCAGAACATGAGGTAGCTACGGTTGCCGACGATGCGGCACAGCAGGTGGTTGAATACACCGCTGAGTTCTTCTCACGCTACCAGCCCAATACCGCGCTGGACATGGTACGACAGGTACCGGGTTTTGTACTGGATGATGGTGATGGTACCCGTGGTATGGCGTCATCCGGAGGTAACCTGCTCATTAATGGTCGGCGTCCCAGTGCCAAGCAGGATTTGCCTTCTGCTTCCTTGGCGCGGATCCCCGCAGCCCAGGTGGAACGCATCGAACTCATTCGCGGTCAGGCTCAGGGAATAGATTTTCAGGGCCAATCGGTACTGGCAAATGTCTATTTACGCACCGATATCCCGGCATCGGTTCGTTGGGAATTATGGACACAACATAATGAGTCAGCGCCGTTAAAACCCGGTGGAAATATTTCCATGTCCGATCGCTGGGGAGACATAGATTTTAATGCAGGCCTGGACCTGGAACGTGACACCAGCGGTTGGAAGGGGACGGAGAGTGAAATCGATGGTAACGGGGTATTGCTGGAAACCGGTCCACATAACAGTACGGAAAAAGGGATCAGATTAAATAGCATATCATTGAATGCCTCAACATGGGCGGGGGAAAACTTTGTTCAGGTCAACTCCCGGTTGACCATAAACGATACTCATTATTTTCGACCTAACGGCCGCGTCGCTCTGGCACTCGGTGGTAATGCCCGAGATGAAATCATCAACCTGTATAGCAAGAATTTTGAGTATGAATTGGGCGCCGATGTTGAACGTGGCCTTTCGGATGACCTCGTTGGAAAACTCATCTTTCTCTATAACAACGATGATGCTAACTCGGATTCTTCCCAGGACGTAACTGATGCTGAGCAGACGTTTATCTTCTTTCGTACGGCCGAAACGGACACCGCCAGCCAGGAACTGATCACTCGTCTGGAATTCGACTGGTCCAGGTTTAGTTCCCATGCCGTCCAGTTCAATCTTGAGCGAGCCTACAACGTGCTCGATCGAAATCTGGAGCAAACCGACGACAGAGGTCTGGGACCTTTGATTGTTGATGT
The DNA here is from genome assembly GCA_051275005.1 of Gammaproteobacteria bacterium. Lineage (GTDB taxonomy): Bacteria > Pseudomonadota > Gammaproteobacteria > Eutrophobiales > Eutrophobiaceae > Eutrophobius. The sequence goes on from JBNMOP010000098.1 coordinate 5,337, forward strand.
GCCGGGTGCGAATTCCCGCGTCAGGGAGACCCGTTGGGATTTGTTGTTGCAGGATACCTGGTCTGCGGAATCCATCGATATTGACTTTGGTCTGGGTGCGGAGACCTCCACGCTTTCCCAAACCGGTGACTCCGAGCTGAAACGAAATTTTTTCTTTATTAAGCCATACGCGGTGTTGAGTTATTCGTCAGACCAGAATAGACAGACACGGCTACGTCTGGCACGCGAGGTATCGCAGCTGAACCTTGAGGATTTTGTAAGTGCCACGGTATTTGAAGATGATGATTTGGCATTGGGTAATCCCAATATCCGACCGGAAACGACATGGGTAACGCAAATCAGTCACGAGCAACGTTTGGGTCGGGAGAGTGTGATCACCCTGACCGGTTTTCATCACTGGATATCCGATGTGCTGGATCTCTTGCCACTGTCACCCACTTTTGAGGCGCCGGGTAATATCGGTGATGGTCGGCGTTGGGGTGTTGAACTGGAGAGTACGTTTCCCCTTGAATCATTTGGACTACCTGGGGCTAAGCTTGATTTACACGCGTTATGGCAGGATTCTGTGGTGACCGATCCCGTGACCGGAGTGCAGCGACGTCTATCCGGTCAGGGAGGTGGAGCACCTTATCGTACGCTGGAAGTTCTGAATAAAAATATGGCCTGGCGTTTCAGGGTTGATTACCGCCAGGACTTTGAAGAGGCAAAAGTAGCCTGGGGTTTGACCTATGCCGATCGCGGCAACCGGCCGCTGTACAAGGTGAACGAGCTGGATGTGCATACTGAGGGCCCTGCGGGCACGGCCTTTATTGAGACTACACGCTGGTTTGGCGTCAAGATCCGATTGTTATGGGAAAATATGTTTAATTTTAAACGCCATCGTGAAAGGACGCGCTTTGTGGGTGAACGGGATCTCTCACCCATTGACTCCGTCATCATCAGGGATCGCCAGCATGATATAACTCGAATTACGCTTTTTGTGAACGGGACTTTTTAGGTAAAGAATTATAAAGAACTCAAGGAACACAGTGGGTCAGAGTAACATTTCCTGAAACATGCAAAAACGAATAACAGGTTTTCATCAGGACGAAGAACTGGACTGGGTAGCCCAGCTCGAGTGTGGCCACAATCAACATGTTCGGCATAACCCACCCTGGACCAATCGTCAGTGGGTCATGACAGTTGAGGGTCGTGCAGGGAAGCTAGGTGAAATACTAAATTGTATGAAATGCGAATCTGGCGATCCAAAGGATTAATCGATCCTAATCCTTTTTTTATCTCATCATCCCTTGACTTCTACCACCCACATCATCAGTATGCGCGCCCATGATATTGAATTCTAATTTACATCTGCTATGTGCTGTACGCCGCCTGGTTAAATACTGGGTGACGAACATACACCTGCGCGATATGGAAAGGGTAGTGAATTAAAGTAATCATAATCATAACAAATTTCAAAAGGCCGCAGGTTTAACCACCTACGGCCTTTTTTTTGTGCGTTAAATTTCAGAACATGAGTACACGTATTGCCTATCTAGGCGTTATTATCATCTGGTCTACCACACCGCTAGCCATCAAATGGAGTAGTGAAGGTGGAGGATTTATGTTCGCTGTAACATTGCGAATGTCGCTCGGCATGTTTGCCTCATGGGTGATTTTGCGTGTGTTGGGGCAATCTCTCCCATTACATAGACGGGCATTGTGTACCTATGTAGTGAGTGGCCTGAGTATCTACTTATCCATGTGCTGTATTTACTGGGCATCTCAATTTATTCCGTCTGGATGGATATCTGTGGTGTTTGGTTTGTCGCCGATTATCACTGGGATCCTAGCGATGCTGATATTGGGCGAGGACGCACTATCGCCGCATAAGTTATTGGGTATGGTGATGGGGGTGATTGGTCTTATCATAATATTCGATAATGGCTACCATTTTGGGAATGAATTTATTTTGGGTATAGCCGCGTTGTTACTGGGAACGGTTATTCATTCCGTCAGTGCGGTTATGATTAAGCACATTCATGCGCGATTATCTGGTATTGCTGCGACTACAGGTGGATTGGCAATTGCGACTCCCCTGTTTATCGCTACCTGGATCATAATCGATGGCAGCTTCCCGGATTCAATCTCGTCGAAGGCCTTTTATGCCATTTTATATCTGGGCCTGGTTGCCTCAACGGTGGGATTGTCGATGTATTATTACATCCTTACCCATATGGAAGTTAGCCGCGTGTCACTGGTTACATTAATTACCCCGGTATGTGCCTTAGCGCTAGGATATGTTCTGAATAATGAACCAGTGACTCCAGGTATTGTCCTGGGTACTGGATTCATTCTGGTTGGGTTGCTATTCCATGTATATGGACGAGCGATTATTCGCCATGTCTTTAGAACAAGTTGACACAACTTAAAGTTGGTGGCAGAGAATCAATTCGAGGGCAGTCTGATAACTAATGCAGTCTGAGTTAAAAGAGAATCAGTCTCTGGTGACTCCGACCTCATTATTTTTTGTGAAGATCCTGGATTCAAACCGGAATTTAATTTAACTGTCACCGTAATTATATATAATATTTCAGCGTAACTTGTTACCATTATTTTAATTATTATATTTGCGAGGATATTGGCATGACGAATAATCACAATAGAAGAACATTTCTGAAAACGCTGTCAGGCTTAGGGATGGCGGGGATGTTACCGTCATCTGTATTAGCGCAAATGCGTGGATCCTCTAGCGCAATCCTCAAGCGTGCAATACCCGGTACCAGTGAAATGTTACCGATGGTGGGTCTGGGATCTTCCGCAGCGGTTGTCGATATAGTAAAGTCTGGTTCAGACATTGTAACCCAGCTTATCGAGATCATGGTTAAACATGGGGCAAGTGTTATCGATACCGCACCTAGACCGGAATCTATAGATACAGCTTTTGCTAAAGTCCTCTCGGATGCCCGCTGGAAGGACAAGCTGTTCGTAACCAGTAAGATGGGTCGTGGAGATGATAGAAATAATCGGTCTATAAGCCATCAACAGGCGGTTGATCAGGTGCTCAAAACACGGAGTTTGTTTAACAGGTATCCTGCAGATCTGATCTTTATTGACGGTATGATTGACATGAATGTGCACTGGGCAACGTTGCGAGATTTGAAAGATAAAGGTGATGCACGTTACATCGGATACACCATGTCAAATACCGTTGGCCATGAAGATATGATTGCTAACATTAAAAAATACACACCGGATATCATTGCGGTGAATTATTCCATGGTCGAGCCTGATGCGGAACAACGTATTTTGCCGATGGCTCTGGATATGGGTATCGGTGTCATTATCATCACACCCTTTGGTGGAGGTGATTATTTTCAGATAGTAAATGGAAAAGAACTCCCGGATTGGGCCGCAGACTTTGACTGCACCAGTTGGGCACAGTTTAATCTCAAGTACCTGCTAGGGAATCCTGCTGTAACCAGCATCGTCACCGAAACTGTCAAGCCCCATCATCTGGAAGAAAATCTGCTTACTGCGACGGGTAGGTTCCCGGATGCCGCCACACGCAAGAAAATGAAAGAACATATTGCTTCCCTGAGCTAGTAGTCAAAAACTTGAAGACAACACGAACATAAGGAGTTTGTGATAAAAGAGAATAAATATTAAATTACTCCAACCTCATTTGTACTTTTAATTTACTTACAACTAAAAATAAATTTTCAGAATGATTGATATTATTATCAATCATTCTGAATAAAATAATATGTCGCAACTTCATTAATTTTTATGTAGCCTTTACATAAAAAAATATCTGTGTATCAAGCCAAAATAGTAGATACATTTAATACTCACTAACTTAACTATTGGGAATAAGACTTTTGAAAAAACCTGACATTCCTGATAATGAAGCTTCACGATTAAAAGATCTGATTAAATGTGACATTTTGTATACGACTTCCGAAGAACGCTTTGACAGAATTACACGTCTGGCTTGCAGAATTTTCAATGTCCCAATTGCACTAGTCACGATTGTAGGAGAAGAAATTTAATGGTTTAAGTCTCGTCAAGGCCTTGAAAGCTCCGAAACTTCAAGAGAAATTTCTTTTTGCGGTCATACCATACTTCAAAATGACACATTTATAATTCCTGATACACATGCAAATCCAGATTTTATTGATAATCCTCTCGTTACTGATCCTCCGCATATAAGATTTTATGCCGGTCAACCCTTATCGTTTGGATCAAGCAAGATGGGGACTTTATGTATTCTTGATATAAAACCTCGTGAACTTGATTCCACAGATTTAGATACTTTAAGGAGTTTGGCAAAGTGGGTTGAAAATGAATTAAAGCTAAATTTTTATAGTAGATCTCAAAAAGAATTAATAAAGCGTTTAAGGGTTGCTAGAAGAAAATCATTAATTGATCATGTCTTTGGTACCTGGAATGAGGGTGGAATAAATACTTTGCTCGATCGAGATATTCCTAGAAGTAAACAGAAGAACATTACTATTACAATTATGCTTATTCAGTGTAACGAGTTAAACAAAAAAAGTAATGATTCTGATAGATTAAGTAATGAATATTTATTAAGTGATGTAGTTCAGCGATTAAGAAAATCTGTCCGACCAGATGATGTGGTTGGAAGAATGGATGGAGGAGAATTTATAATTATCCTAGAAGACTGTACTAATTCTACTGTAAATGATCTTTCGAAACGGATTGTATCTAATTTGATATCTGAAAAAGTGTTAGTAAATGAGGATAGTATTTTTCTACATGCAAAAATTGGTATTGTTACAAACAAAATGGCTGAATATAAAACGTCTAATGACTTTATGTCTCAAGCACGCGATTCTTTGAATAACTCCATAAAAAATGGTAACAATAAAATATATTATTTACTCTCTGGTCGTAAAGGTGGTTATATTATGGATTCCAATTAAGTAAACTTGAAAATATATATCTATTAAGTTAATCAAAATTTTTAGAATTAAAAGAGTCAGTGTCTGAGGTATCCCCACAAAATAAATAAAAAAGTCGATCAAAAACAACCAGTTACAAAAAACGGTTAATGAAACAATGAACCTGCATGGTGATTTCCGATCAGATCGAGATGCGAACCTTGGTCAAATA
>JBNMOP010000099.1:0-10162 GCA_051275005.1 Gammaproteobacteria bacterium
CAGTGCGCCATTGTCCAATTGCATTGTAGTTTTCCAGGCCAAAACCAATAGGGTCCATCTGGTTATGACACACAGCACAAACGGGATTGGCAGGGTGAATCTCCATCCTGTCGCGTAAGGTCAAGGTCTCGCCCGGCGGCGGTGTTATGTTCTCTAATGCAGGAACGATAGTCGGCGGCTCTGGCGGTGGAGAGGCCAATATGTTATCCAACACCCACTTACCCCGCAGTACCGTGGAATTTCTGTTTGGATAGGACGTAATTGACAGAATGCCAGCGCGAGCTAGTAAACCCTGCTGCTCTTTAGCAAGGGTAACCTTTCGAAAGCGCTTACCATATACATCATTGATCCCGTAATGCTTTGCCAGTCGTTCATTAAGAAATGAATAATCCACACGGAACAGATCAAGTATGGAACGATCATCACTGAAGATACTATCGACAAACATTGTTACTTCTGTGTAAAAGGCCGATCTCAAATCTTCATCGAATGAGGGAAATGATTTCGCGCTCTTTTGCGCCGTTGGTAAGTTGCGGAGTAATAACCACTGTTCGGCAAAATTGTTAACTAATGAATTTGACCGCTTATCCGCAAGCATTCTCCTCACCTGCTTCTCTAAAATATCCGGATTACGTAACTTGCCCTGTTCTGCGGCAGTTAATAGTTCATCATCTGGGATACTGCTCCAGAGAAAAAATGAGAGGCGAGAGGCTAATGCGAGGTCGTCTATTTTATAGTTTGTATCATCTTTAATCCCTGTCGGGTCAGCTTCAATGCGGAATAAAAATTCCGAACTCATCAATAAACCCTGCATAGCCTTGCTGATACCCAAATCAAACGTGCCGTCTTTACGTCCTTGTTCGTAGAGGCCTAGCAATGGTGCGATATCAGCATCATTGACGGGTCGGCGAAAGGCAAGACGCGCTTGACTGGACAGTATCTTCTTTGCGCAGGGAATCTCTTGGGCCTTGTTTCGAGGTGAACACACGAATATTTTTTCACGACTGGCTGTTTCCCCTACCCCTTTTATATTGTAAGGACCATCTATGGTAATACTTGTTATATTTGGTTCATTCCAGGCTCGTGCGTAGGTGTCCTTAATTTTAGACTTGGTATACGTTTCGTAATTAGGCGGCGGAACGACAACACCCTCCCAGGCAAAATTTTCCTTCAAGAATGTAGTCTGAACCATATGAGTACCCGCCGTCATAGGAAATCTAACCACCAGGGCATCATCCGCTGAACGTTCGTACATTGATTGAACGGCATCGGGGGGGTATGTATCTGAGGCTTCACGCCCCAGTCCAAGACCCACGTTATCACCGCCAATAGTAAGCATTTTCACTCGCATGCCATCCACCCGAACGTCCAGGCGGCTGGGTTTTGCTAGTCCTACAATTAATCCACCACCATGATTTTGCAGGTTAATTTTAATCTCGTATTCGCCATCCACTGGAAAGCGATGGCTGATCGCTGCACCACCCCTAGAACCAAAAGGCAGGTTTTCATTCATTCTGTCATTTTGTAACAGATTTGGATCAACCGTATAAGACTGGCTATCCACCTTAGTCTCCGGGTCACCGATCGCAAGCCGAGTTACCAAGCGTGCCGCAGACATATACTTTTCAAGTAATAACTGTGATACCGAGAGCAGGTCACCCAGGTTATCAAAACCACCTGAATTGTCGGCGGGTAGCATGGCTGCACCATCAATCTCTACACCCATCAGGTCGCGGACGGCATTGGTGTATTCGGTACGATTAAGACGATGCGCGGTTACCTCTTTGCCTGGGTTAGGATTGATCTCAGCTAGCCTGTTCAGCTCGCCTTTCAAGTGTGATGTAAATGAATTGTAGAAGGACTCATCTGGCCGTGGCATCCCCACCGGAGGCATGGATCGAAGTCTTAGTTTGGTGATGACCTTTTCCCAGATTTCTGGTGACTCACTGAGGTCGTGCACATTGGCAGTGTCCAGGATCAAATTGGCAGTTTTTAATGTCTCGTTATGACAGGTTACGCAATAGCGGTCGAGGGTTGTACGATACTCATTTAGAGTAGCTTGAGATGCTTGTTGTGCCTGTACTGCACCGGCTCCAACTAACACCATACCTATGCAAACAGAAACTGAATATAAAGACCTTGTAAATTGATGCATTTCCCCCTCCTTAAACTACCATTTACCAGTGACAACTTCGGTTTTAACCAAACTCACTATCCATTGTCAATTCAACGCATGATTGCAAGAGTATATTCCCCGTAAAATTCATAAGCAATAAGTAATTATTTTTGGCGGCAAAGCATACAGAAATAGCCATTTTTCAGGTAATTTTGTTTAAATATCAATTAAACATTAGAATACTATTTTTGACGTTAAATCCCGACATTCTGTGTATAACCCTAACGAATAAATGGGCGAATTTTCAATGGTCTGATATAACTTTCTGTATATCCATAATTGTCGATAGTTCACCATTAATCTTAAGTTAACCTTACGCGAATAATTTCGGAAGATTACACTTGTTATCACGTCATAATAGACGAATTTATGATTTTTTCAGGTATCTCGAGGTATTTTTGCATCCTATCGGAACAACTAAGGCCTAACAACAACTCATCAAAAAAGTACTAGTATAAATCACTATCTAGTAAATTTGATTAATTACATTTCCATCTAGCCATCCCAGAAGATTCTCATATGTTTGCTGATAAAAGACTCTAAAGGTATCGATGCTGGCATATCCCTTATGGGGCGAAAGGATGATATTTGACAATTTCCGGATTTCACTGTCCACCGGCAAGGGTTCTGTTTCATATACATCCAGTGCAGCATTGATTCGACCTGTTTTGAGTTCCTGAATCAATGCCCCCATGTGGATAATTTGGGCACGGGAGGTATTTACTATCCAGGCCCCCTCCTGCATCAGTGCCAGTTCTGCAGCACAAATTAAATTGTTGGTCCGCTCTGATAAACGCAAATGAATGGATATAAAATCACTGCGAGATAACAGTTCTTCTTTAGTTACCCATTCAGCACTACATTCCTTTGTCCGCTCAATGGTTAGATTTGTGCTCCATGCAATCACATTCATGTCCATCGCATTGGCATAGCCCGCAAGCAGTCCACCTATACGTCCAAGACCAATAATTCCCAGTGTCCTGCCCTTGAGATTGCCCCCCAGTGAGGATTGCCATCCACCACTTTGCATTTGATTGTGTTCAGGTATTAAGCCCTTTGCTGCAGCAAGGATCAGGCTGAAGGTGAGCTCTGCCGTACCATATCCTGGTGAGTCCGTCCCGCACACCGTTATGTTTGCCTCTTTGCATGCATCCAGGTCTACGACATCATTTCGTCTACCGGTGGTAACGATTAACTTGAGGTTTGGAAGTTGCTGGATTAACTCCCGAGGAAAGGCCGTTCGCTCGCGCATGATTAGTAACACATCAAAATCCTGCAGAGTTTCTGGACACCGCTCTGCAGGGATTTGTTCTTTGAATACTGTCAGATCATGCTCAGGGCTCAAGGACTGAAAAGGCGCAAGCTGTAATGCGCAATCCAGATAATCATCGAGGATAGCAATCTTCATTATAATCTAGTTACTTTATGGTAGGTTTGCCTCGCGGTCATAGGGAAGATGTACGTCAAACATATCAAGCAAGATAAAACTATTCATCCCACTGCCCATAAGACCCGCTATCGCTATCAAATCCTTTTTGCCAAAATGTTTGCTCAATCGGGCATAGGTTTCTGAACTGATTTGATGGTTTTGAACATAATCCCTACCCAACTGAATAATTGATGCCTCTGGTTCTGACACCCCTGCGATTGAACGGTTGTGTCGAATCACTTCAATAATTGCTGGGTCCAGTCCTTGCTTTACCGCAACAGGTTCATGCATGGTCCATTCAAATTTATGATCCATTTCCCGGGCCATAACCAGCCTCACAAGTTCGCTGATTTTCCTGGTCACTTTTGACGGACTTTTATCTACAGTAGCGTGTAACCTTAATCCACCTGGGCCTTGTATGCCCGCAAGTGAAGTTGAATCTGGAGACATATATCTGTCATAGATGGCTTTGCCTTCATCATCCAACTCTGCTCTGTTGACGATTGGTAATCGACCCCGGGAGTCTGGTAATACATCATCCGGCAGTGATGCATTATATTTTGCCTCTGTCATAGGGGTATCAGAAGTTACATTTTCATAATATGTCTTCACCGTTGAACATCCAACAAGACCTAGTGTAGAAATTACCATGATAAAAATATTTGCTAAGCGAATTGTACGAGACATACCCCCTCCTTTTAATTTTATGAATAATGCATATAAATAACTTGTAACAGATTTAAGTTCATATTTACATAATGATTACAATTGCTCAACAATACATTTTTCAAACAACTTTGCCGTAATTGAAAATATGATTTAATCGCTATATTAAAGCTATCATCCAGGATGGCAGCAAAAAATTAATTAGTGTTTGATTTAACTATACCGCTATAGCAATGGTAATAATGGTTCACGATCATATGGAAGATGTGCAGAAATGGTACGTAGAAGCAGGGCCCGTCTTCGTATAGTTCAAATGAAATGACAAAAATAAACCAGGTCGCGTTTATTCACATGCTTATTGAGTCCTGCAAGGGTTTCTGAAATCATCCTGCGTTCCTAAAACAAATTATTTCTTAACCGAACTATGAATTTTTTCTCTGGTATCTGGAATCTAGATAGACATCCTCGGGAAACAAGGTCATGAAATCTGCCTCCGTCACCGGCTAGATGAGTGAAGAATATCCACTCTGTACCGGCTCAGTCATACAATCATACATCAGTATGTACTGCCCAGGCACCATCGGCACCTGGGCATATGACATTTACTTGTAATCGTATTTCAGTTGCAGACCGTAGCTCATGAAGTTGTTTGAATTCAAGGGTTGCTGTAGCAGGCCATCACCGGATAAATGGAATTGTGGATTATATGTCACCTTCCTTGCCATAATATTACGTGCCCAGAGGGAAACTTGCCAGACGTCGTCCACATCACCATAGCCCATGGTTAGATTCAAATCTGCTGAATCATGCATGGTGGTTCTTCTATCCCAATTACGGTCGGTAATATAATCATCTGAAAGGATGGTATTGGCATTAAAGGTTAGCTTGTAATTTGTAAATACGGGGACCCAATGATCGACTGAAAATGACGCTTGCCATTCCGGTGCCATAATGGATTCCTCACCCGAACGATCAATGGTTCGTGCTACAGGATCAGTACATAAATTTTGATCCACCTCCGGCGTATTACAGGTTGCGGTGGTGAAATCCAGCATCTTGGAATCCAGTAACATAACTGAATAACCCACTGACGTCCTGTCGCCTACCAGGACACGACCCGCGAGCTCAGCACCCCGGCCGCGCTGTTTCGCGGCATTGGCGGTGCGGCCACTGACGACGCCATTTATTTCCTGACGAGACGTCACCTGAAGACCTCTATAATTAGTCCAGAACAGGGTCAGGTTAGCATTGGCACGGCCATCCAGGAAGGTACGACGTGCCCCCACCTCATAGGTCTTGACATTCTCAGGACCAAATTGATAGGCGGGCGGTCCCGGGGGCTGGGGTTGACCCTGTTCAAATGCCCCTGCCTTGAAACCTGTGGCCCATTTTGCATACAAAGAAACATTATCACTGGGTCGATAGCGAAACACGACCTGTGGGTTGACCTTGGTATCATCAATCTCTCCCTCATTGAACCTGACCCTGTAAAAGGGTGTGCGCCCAACCACTAAGGCACCGTTCAATCCATCGGCGACAGTATTTCTGTTTCGCGGCGCAACGATAGTATCGCCTGTGACCGGGTCCTCGATCAGAAATTCTGCCTGAAAGACATCTGAAAAGGCCGTCTTTTGAACGTTACTTAAGCGTGCACCCACATCAAGAGAGGCCTTATTTTCCATAAAGTTATAAGTCACCGTCGCAAAGAGATTTTTATACTCATCATCTTCACCATTGGCGCTGGAACGGAAGGCCGTACCCGGCTCCGCTCGCCAGTTGAGACCCAAAATATCTACCTCAGTCAACTGGTAATACGCACCGATCATCCACTCAAAGGTGCCCCCTGTTGACGAGGAAACTCGAAACTCCTGGCTCCATGAATTGTAATCGATATATTTACGATGGGCCTCGGTATTAAGAGGTCCGGTCGTGTTTGATTGGGTAGAATATACCTGACGGGTAAAACCCGTTAACGAGCTCAATTCTAACCCATTATCCATTCGATAAGTTAGGTTTAGCATGGAGTTCCAAGGGGCAGATTTATATTCTTCGCTGAAGTCCCCATCGAGCCACTTTGTGAGATCCATACCACGATAAAATGGGTCATCATCAGGTCCCAGATCGCCTGGCTCAAGCCCGGTTAAATTAAGAACCCCCCTTGTATTACGCGGATTAGTGTTAGCGGTAATATATGGCGGTGGTGCAATATGTATATCGGAATCCCCAAAACCCCGCCTGGTGAATTTTCCATTAGCCTTCTTACAATCCAGTGGCTCAAAATCAATACCCTCAACCCCGTATACCAGTAAACTCATTCCAAAATTATTGCCAATTGGACGCACACCACAGAGAAGACTCGCTGATCGCGTGCCCAGGTCCTGGTCTGCAACCTCAATTTTATAAATGGCATCAAAGTTGTCGGTTGGCTTCCATTGCAGGATCACTCTCGCACCTTTTTCCTGTTCGAAAGGAAATTTGTTTCCTGTAAAAATATCTTCCATATAGCCATCTGTTCGTTTCAATTTGGCCGCAACCCGGATGCCCAGGGTGTCGGTAATGGGACCACCGATGGCCAACTCAAGCCTATGGGTACTATTTCTGGCGTATTCCATTACTGCCCTGCCTTCCCACACATCCCCCGGTTTACGGCTGGTAATTCCGATGGCACCGGCGGTGGCGCTCTGACCGAAAAACACTGGCTGCGGTCCCTTCAAGACTTCCACTCGCTCGGCATCCAGAAAGGCGTTCATGGTTTGATTGGCCATACCGAAATAAATCCCATCCACAAAGATTGGGGCTGCCTGTTCGGTGGAAAGATTTTTACCGGTGGTGCCGCTGCCGCGAACCGTCATTCCCTGTTCTTCAAAACGATTCTTAATAAGCAACCCCGGGGTAAAATCCGCGAGGTCCCGCAGGAAGGAGAATCCTTGTTTATCTATAGTTTGACCAGATACCACATCTATTGAAATTGGAACATCTTGTAGTGACTGGCTCCGACGCTGGGCCGTGACGACAATCTCTTCAAGACCCTGTGCATTAAGCACAACGGGATTGATAAAAAATGTAAAAACAATAGCGCTAAAAACTACCTTTTTATATTGACTGGTCATGTAGCACCCCCCCGGAAGTAATTGTACGAACTTGAATTAAGTTAATATAAATGAGAAATATACCCAATCTTAGATGTATAAATTTCAAGTATATATATTTAACAGTTACGCATAATTACTGAAGAGATACAAATATGATAACTGGCGATGATAAAAGAGTATTGAACTCTAAATAACCATGAAGATTTGTTATAAAGGCTCTACTAAACCATAATTAATAAATATCTTATTTAAATTCGAAGAAACTAACCGGAGGTCTTTAGAGAGTAATAAAAAAATTACGATGAGTCAGATATAAATCCTGCCAGTAATGTGTACACATATAAAGATTGATTTAAATTAATTAAATCTGCCGATCATGCTGCCACCTTAAATTGCAGCATGATCTTAATCAGTTATTTGAAATTCAACCTTTTAAGGTAACGGTAGTAAAGGTTCGCGATCATATGCCAGATGTGCATCGATAGTATGCAATAGAATTGCAGTGGTAGCATAGTTCCCCATGTAACCACAAAGGTCTATCAGATCACGTTTGCCCAGGTGTTTTAATACATTTGCAAACGTCTCGGGACTGACCTTATGATTCTGGAAGATTTCACGCCCTAACTGGATAATGGATGCCTCTCGGTCAGGAACCCCATCCAGTGACTTACTGTAACGAATCACATCAATGATTTCTAGTTCCAGGCCATTTGCCAGTGCCACTGGTTCATGTAATGTCCATTCAAATGGCTGATCCATCTCCCGGGAAACCACTAGTCTTGCTAATTCCTGGGTACGTTTATCTACATTGGATTTACCGGTAGCACTAGTTCCGTGCAAACGTACTGAGCCAGGGCCACGAATACTACCTAATGATCTGTCATCTGCAGATCGACGATTATCATAAAATATCTTACCCGCTTCATCGAGTTCGTCACGATTAACAAAAGGTAAGCGGCTGCCGGAATCTGTGTAGACATCATCTGGTAAAGAAGCTTTGTATTCCTCTGCAGTAATTGGCCAGTTTAGTGAATAATAATCCGGCCTTGTTGATGACGAAGAACATCCATATAGGGCAATGACACCAAGTATTAATATTGATATTTTGATAGTATGTTTCATTTAAGTCCCCTTAATAATAATCAGATTCTCACAAATTTTTTTTCGAAATTTTAATATTGATAATAGAATGATTCATTATTCGCTTAACGAGCAATCCATGCCAAATAGTAATATTCAATTTGAGTCCATTCTTCAACGCTTCGCGATGGAGGTCAAGTGCAACCTATAATTTCGGTTAAAGGTTTGAATAAGACCTACAAATCTGGTCTAGTTGCATTGGAAAATATCGACCTTGATATCAATCAGGGTGAGATATTTGCCTTGCTTGGCCCTAATGGCGCAGGCAAAACAACTCTAATTAATATCATTTGTGGAATTGTCAATCCAACAGTAGGGACCATCACCGCAAACGGAAACAATATTATTACAGCCTTCCGTGCAGCACGTGACCAGATTGGTCTTGTGCCACAGGAATTGTCAACCGATAGCTTTGAATCCGTGCTAGGCACAGTTAAGTTTAGTCGTGGATTGTTTGGTAAACCACCAAACGCTGAATATATAGAAGATATTTTGCGTCAGCTTTCACTCTGGGGAAAAAGAGATTCAAAGATCATGACTTTATCTGGTGGAATGAAGCGACGGGTTATGATCGCCAAGGCATTATCTCACGAGCCTAAAATCCTGTTTCTCGATGAACCCAGTGCAGGTGTGGATGTAGAATTACGACGAGACATGTGGGAGATGGTAAGGAAATTACGTGACAATGGCGTCACAATCATTCTCACAACACATTATATTGAAGAGGCCGAGGAGATGGCCGACAGGATTGGTGTTATTAGCAATGGCAAGATTATCCTGGTAGACGACAAAAATGTATTAATGCGCAAGCTTGGCAAGAAACAACTTCATCTTCAATTACAAAATCCTCTTAAAAAAATACCTAATGAACTTGGGCATTACTCTCTTGAGCTATCAAACGATGGAATTGAATTAATCTATACCTTTGATACCCAGGGAGAAGATACCGGGATTGCCAATTTACTAAGACAACTACATGATCACGGAATCGACTTCAAGGATTTGCAATCCAGCGAAAGTTCACTGGAAGAAATTTTTGTCAGCCTGGTAAGTAAAAAACCATGAATTATTATGCTATTGCTGCAATTTTTCGATTTGAGATGTCACGTACCAGACGAACTATAATGCAGAGCATTGCCTCACCGGTTATATCAACTTCACTTTATTTTGTTGTCTTTGGTACTGCAATAGGCTCACGGATGGGTGAGATAGATGGGATAAGTTACGGGGCATTTATTATTCCCGGACTGATTATGCTTTCTATTCTCAATGAAAGTATCTCCAATGCAGCATTCGGAATTTATCTTCCCCGATTCATGGGTACAATTTATGAAGTCCTCTCTGCACCCGTGTCGTATGTTGAAATTGTATTGGGTTATGTAGGTGCTGCAGCGACTAAATCTTTGATTCTTGGTTTACTAATTTTAGTTACCGCAAGATTCTTTGTAGAGTATGAAATACAACATCCCTGGTTGATGCTTTTATTTCTAATACTAACAGCTGTGACATTCAGTTTATTTGGATTTATTGTTGGCATATGGGCAGATGGTTTTGAAAAATTACAAATTGTACCGTTAATGATCGTAACGCCTCTGACATTTTTAGGTGGGAGTTTCTACTCTATTAGTATGTTGCCACCTATCTGGCAAAAAATAACAT
>JBNMOP010000100.1:0-10094 GCA_051275005.1 Gammaproteobacteria bacterium
GACCCAGGCAGATATGGATAATCTGCGTAAGCGAACAATTCGCGATATTGAAAATGCACATAAATACGCCCTGGAGAGATTTGTAAGCGATCTGGTACCCGTAATAGACAGTCTTGAACTGGGAATACAGGCTTCTGAATCTGTTGAGAATGCCGATAGTTTAAAGGAGGGCATGAACCTCACATTGAAAATGTTGACAGATACACTGGAAAAATTTGGCGTAATCGTGGTAAATCCACAAGGTGAAAAGTTTAATCCAGACAAGCATGAAGCAATTTCAATGGCAGAGTCTGAGGAATTTGATGCAGGTATTGTAATGTCAGTTTTTCAGAAGGGTTATGAATTAAATGGCAGGTTGGTAAGACCTGCGATGGTTATTGTTTCAAAATAGGTTACCCGGTTAGCTTCCACCTGTAACGATTCAAACTTGAAATGATGCGTCACCCTTAAGGCACTATTTTAGTCTGACCCCTTGAATTCTCGAATATTCGCCTAAATATATTAGATAGACACAATTTTAATAAATTATATTAAAATCAATTAGTTATATTTTTTGGAGAACGTAGCAATGGCAAAAATAATAGGAATTGACCTTGGAACCACCAATTCATGTGTAGCAGTACTTGAAGGTGGGAGTGTAAAAGTGATTGAAAACAGTGAAGGTGGTCGTACCACACCCTCGATTGTTGCGTTTACCGCAGAGGATGAGGTTTTGGTTGGTATGTCAGCCAAGCGACAATCTGTTACGAATCCAAATAATACTTTGCATGCGGTGAAACGGCTGATTGGCCGTCGTTTTGAAGACGATATCGTACAGAAAGATATCAAAATGGTGCCGTATAAAATTATAAAAGCCGATAATGGTGACGCATGGGTGGAGGTGAACGGTAAGAAGATGGCTCCCCCTGAAATTTCAGCCCGTGTATTGATGAAGATGAAAAAAACCGCTGAAGACTATCTCGGTGAAGAGGTAAAAGAGGCGGTTATTACTGTTCCTGCCTATTTTAATGATTCCCAACGCCAGGCTACCAAAGATGCAGGTCGTATCGCTGGATTGGACGTTAGACGGATTATTAATGAACCCACTGCAGCGGCACTCGCTTATGGGATGGATAAAAAATCGGGAGATGCAAAAATTGCGGTTTATGATCTCGGAGGAGGAACCTTCGATGTGTCAATTATAGAGATTGCCGAGGTGGATGGCGAGCATCAGTTTGAAGTGCTTTCTACCAATGGTGATACCTTTCTGGGTGGTGAAGATTTTGACCTGCGTATCATTGAATTCCTTTGTGAAGAATACAAAAAAGAGCAAGGCGTCGATTTACATAATGATCCCCTGGCCCTGCAAAGATTGAAGGAAGCGGCGGAAAAGGCAAAAATTGAATTATCGACCAGTCAGTCTACGGATATTAATCTACCTTATATTACGGCAGATTCCAGTGGACCGAAGCACATGAATATTAAATTATCCAGGGCCAAGCTTGAATCATTGGTTGAAGAATTAATTAATCGCACTGTAGAGCCTTGCAAAATTGCTCTTAAGGATGCGGGGCTAGATACCTCTGAAATTACAGATGTGATTTTAGTTGGCGGTCAGATCCGTATGCCCAAGGTCCAGGAAGTCGTAGCTAAGATTTTTGGTAAGGAACCACGAAAGGACGTGAATCCTGATGAAGCAGTTGCTTCAGGTGCAGCAATTCAGGCCGGCGTACTAGGTGGTGATGTGAAAGATGTGCTGTTATTGGATGTTACCCCGTTATCATTGGGTATCGAAACTCTTGGTGGTGTAATGACTAAACTCATAGAAAAGAACACTACTGTTCCGACCAAGGCACAGCAGGTATTTTCCACAGCCGAAGATAATCAGACTGCAGTGACTGTGCATGTGCTACAAGGTGAACGAGAGATAGCATCAGGTAATAAATCACTGGGACGTTTTGACTTGTCTGATATTCCTCCTTCATCCAGAGGTGTACCACAGATTGAAGTGGCCTTTAATATTGACGCGAATGGTATATTAAATGTATCCGCCAAAGACAAAGCTACTAATAAGGAACAGTCGATTATAATTAAGGCCTCTAGTGGATTGTCAGATGAGGAAATTGATAACATGGTCAAAGATGCTGAAGCGCATGCCGAAGAAGATCGTAAGACCAAAGAATTGGTTGAGACACGTAACATGGGTGAAAACATGATACATGCGACGCGTAAGTCAATTGAAGATTTGGGTGAAAAGATCGAGGAAAACGAAAAATCAGATATTGAAGCCGCTATTAAGGATCTTGAAGAATCTTTGAAGACTGACGATAAAGCTGATATTGAGGAGAAAACCAAGAAACTTACAGAAGTTGCAGGGAAATTGGCAGAGCGGGCATATCAGGAAACATCGTCTGAGCAGGGAGACGCTGAACCGTCAGAGACTGAGACTGGAAGCACTGGAAATGCCAGCTCAGATGATGATAATGTTGTCGATGCTGAGTTTGAGGAAGTTGACGACGATAAAAAATAAATTGTAGTTAAATTATTTAAGCTATCAGTTTAAAATAATCAGGCCCGGGGGAAGAACTCCTCCGGGTTTGTTATTTGGGAAAGAGAAATGGAGACAGGAAAACAGAATGTCCAGCAAGCGTGATTATTATGAGGTGCTCGGGGTAGATAAAAATGCCACCGAGGCAGAGATAAAAAAGGCCTATCGCCGACTCGCGATGAAGCATCATCCTGACCGTAATGAAGGAAATGTTGAGTCTGAAAATAAATTCAAAGAGGCCAAAGAATCCTACGATGTACTCTCCGATGAGCGGAAGCGATCCGCCTATAATCAATTCGGACATGCCGGAGTTGAAGGTGGTATAGGTGGAGGACAAGCACATGCAGGCGGATTCGGTGATATTTTTGATAATGTATTTGGTGACATTTTTGGTGGTGGTAGACAAGGAGGAGAACGTGTACACCGTGGTGCGGATTTACGATATGACCTTGATTTAAATCTAGAGGAAGCAATAAGCGGAACCACAACAAAAATTCGTGTCGGTAAGCTTGTCTCCTGCAGCACATGTAGTGGCAGCGGTGCTAAAAAAGGATCTTCTCCTATTGATTGTCCAACCTGTAATGGCATTGGACAGGTTCGCATGCAACAAGGATTTTTTTCCATCCAGCAGACATGTCCTCAGTGTCGTGGTAATGGAAAAATTATCAATGATCCATGCGGCGGTTGCCACGGTAAAGGTCGTGTCCGTGATAACAAGACAATATCAGTTAAAATTCCTCCCGGCGTTGATACTGGTGATCGAATTAGATTAATGGGAGAAGGTGAAGCTGGTGAACACAGTGGTCCTGCAGGTGATTTATACGTTCATGTTATTGTAAAGAAACATCCAATTTTTACCCGCGACGGCGTAAACATTCATTGTCACGTACCGATAAGTTTCTCTATGGCTGCTTTAGGGGGTGAAATTGAAGTTCCCACTCTGGATGGCAGAGTAAACCTGAAAATACCTTCTGAAACCCAAACAGGAAAACTGTTTAGACTTCGTGGTAAAGGCGTAAGGTCAGTGCGTTCTTCCAGTAAAGGAGATCTGTTATGTCAGGTGGTGGTAGAAACTCCTGTCAAGCTTGATAAACAACAGAAAGAATTGTTAAAGCAATTTAATGCCTCGATGGAAAATAATAATAAAAACCACAGTCCGCAAGCCAATTCTTGGTTAGATGGCGTAAAACAGTTTTTTGATAATTTGACTCCGTAACCAGGGGCTCGTGGCTCGGGACTCGATTCTCATCTTTATACCCTAAAATAGAATCCAGTAGAGCTTTAGTAACAACTCCCGAAAGAGTTAGTTATACTTCTAATCTCAACTTATAAATTTACACCAACATTCTAAGATGCCTAACGTCTCGATCTACGAGCCCCAAGCCCCGAGTCCCGAGCATCAAGCAACGAGGAACTATCAAATGACTACCAGAATAGCAGTATGCGGTGCTGCCGGACGAATGGGCAAGGCCATACTTGAAACATGCAACGAAACCGACGGCGTTGAAGTAACTGTTGCAATTGAACATCCCCATTCTCCTAAGCTAGGTCAGGATTCAGGTGAAGTTGCTGGTATCGAAAAAAATACTATACCAATTGTCGCTAATATCTCTTCATTTGTAGATGATTTTGATGTGTTAATTGATTTCACAATGCCGGAAGCAACAATTAATAATCTCGGGATTTGTAGAAAGGCCAGCAAGGCTATGGTTATCGGTACTACGGGACTGGGCGAGGATCAAAAAGCAGAAATTCAATCCGCTTGTAATGATATAGGGATAGTTTTTGCGCCAAACATGAGCATAGGCGTAAATCTTTGTTTCAAATTGACTGAGTTAGCTGCAAAAATAATAGGTGAAGATGCTGATATTGAAATTATCGAGGCTCACCACAGAATGAAAAAAGATGCGCCATCAGGAACCGCAGTGCATCTTGGTGAAATTGTAGCGAACACGCTTGGACGGAATCTTAAGGATTGTGCGATATATGGTCGACAGGGTATCACTGGTGAACGTGATGCGAAAACTATAGGTTTTGAAACAATACGTGCCGGAGACATAGTCGGAGAACACACGGTAATGTTTGCCACAGCGGGGGAGAGAATTGAAATAACACATAAGGCATCTAACAGACAAAATTTTGCAACAGGGGCAGTGCGTGCTGCCCGTTGGTTAACAGGTAAAGGTAATGGACTATATGACATGCAAGACGTATTGGGATTAAAGTGAAATAATATTGCGTGAATCATTTCGGTTTAAGGTCATTATTTCATGTTAAATGGAATACTGCATATTAATCTGTCATGAAACCATTCCCCTATTCGGTGAGTATCAATACATTAATAAGTGACACGGGTCAGTACATGAGAGAACATGGAATTTACCACTTGCTAATTACTGACGGAGATACGATAGCGTGCATACTAGATGAAAAGATATTACGAATAATCATTGTTTGACAATAGATAAAATTGGTTTTCAAACTCCTCGCCTGTTTGATCTAAACGAATGGATGGATAATGTTCAAGAGATTATGGCAGAACAATATATTGATACTGTGCTTATAATTCGTAATAAAAAGCTTGTGGGAATATTTACAGTTACTGATATCTGTAGACACTATGCCGAATATCTTAGAGAAGAATTTGGCCCACATGATGGAAATGATGCGGCGTAAATGAACAGCAACTGCTATAAAGTAGGTTTAATCTGATCTTCTAACCGTTCTAACCAATAGCCCCTGTCTTTATAGTAATAGGCAATGACCATACGATGTGCGTTGAAAAAGTCGTTTAATTCAACAATTGTACTTTTGCCATCGACCCAGGTTAAATGCCAATGAATATTCGGGTCTCCAATCAGGTTGCCTGGAATAATCCCTTCAGCATCAATTTCAAAAATATTTTTAATATTTGTCATAGGAAAAACTGTTTTTGATGACATATACCATTCGCCAGATTCAACTGTAATCGCAGTTGGCGATACATGAATATACTCCTTGTGCACCGATGGAATTACCATGACAGGGATGGCCAGGGTCAATACAAAACAAGCAATCGCAAACTTGCCAGTAGATCTTTTTTTCATTACCAGCCAGGTTATCAGACATATCGATGCGGAAAAGCAAAAGATGGCGCCCCATAGTAAGACTCGGACTTGTGTACTGGCAACCATCATGCTGCCATCTAATCCAATTGATATACTCGCGGCGTAGAATTTATGTAACAATGATTCCATACTATTAGCTGTATTGAAATGTGCTAGGTAGAAAAATTAAGATAACAAATTTTGGTAGAGAATTTTAGTTTATATGAAAATTGTTGATACACAATCATAGATTATGAAAAAAAATGCTGAAAATTTGAAGCAGGAATCCCCGCATACTGAGAGCCTAGGATTAGTGATGAGCGGTGGCGGTGCGCGTGCAGCTTACCAGGTTGGTTTCCTACGCACGCTAGCCCGTCACTATGGGGATCTGAATTTTCCTGTCATAACCGGTGTCTCTTCCGGTGCCATTAATGCCGCCTTCCTGGCGAATGAACCCGGGTTGTTCCAGGATAAGGTAGACAAATTGGCCGATATTTGGGGCAATCTTACAATTGATAATGTATTCAGGGTTGATTCCAGATCTGTTGCAAGTCATGTATTGCGTTGGGGGCTCCGGCTGATACTGGGTGGTGCATCAAATGTAATCAAGACAAGAAGCCTGGTTGATACCGATCCGCTTAGAAGACTAATGATTGATATTTTAAAGCCAGAATATGGAAAACTCATGGGCATAGATCGAAATATAAACGACGGAAAATTAAAGGCAATAGCAATAACTGCTTCCAGCTATACATCTGGTCAATCTATTTCCTGGGTTAAAGGTACTGGAATAGATGAGTGGGAACGAGGTCACAGGAAAAGTATCTTCTCTGATTTAACTGTTGATCATATTATGGCCTCCGCATCATTACCCATGTTATTTCCTTCAATATATGTGGACGGTAGTTGGTATGGTGATGGTGGTATTAGATTAACCGCTCCATTGTCTCCAGCTATTCATATGGGTGCTAAACGATTATTAGCAATATCGACGCGTCATATAGCACCTGATCGTGAAAACACAGAGGCAAGACTTGATGATTATCCATCACCAGCGAAGGTGATGGGTGCAATGTATAGTTCTATATTTTTAGACGTATTTGATAATGATGCGCTGCGATTGGAACGTATTAATCATTTGCTTGAAAGTAATAATGGGAAAAATCCTGAAAATCTTGAACAGGTAAAGCTTTTATTGTTACGACCATCAGAAGACCTTGGAGATCTTGCAAGCCAATATGAACCTCAGCTACCCAGTGCATTCAGGTTTATGACCAGGGGTTGGGGAACGCAGGAAAACCAATCAACAGACATGTTAAGTCTGGTGATGTTTCAACCAGATTATTTACAGCATTTAATTGAGATGGGTGAAAAAGATGCTGAGGCAAGAATGGATGAAATTCATGCTTTTTTATGTAGTGATTAATATTTTGGTATTAAATATGATCTGTTCTTAAACTCATACAGATTAATTTATCTTACCACTCAAAAGTCTGGCAAAATCATTTTCTGTATCAATATCAAATTCTGCCTCGGGAATTGAAGCTACAATTACCTTTTTGCCAAAAGTTTGAATTATTGTTTTTGCACCAGTATCCCCCGTTAATTTTTTGATCGCATTGTAGTGTAGTTTTGGAATAATCGCCGGAACACCTATAGTGTCGTTGTATTCGCTTGCAACGATATTATCGGGGTTTTGTCGCCAGAGTCTGATTAATTGATTGAGATGATCACTGGTTATCAATGGTTGATCGCAAAGCAATACTAGTATCGCCTGTGACTCGGAAGACACCGACTTAACTGCAAGTTTGAGGGAAGAAGACATACCAGATTCCCAGTCATCATTGACAAGGTTAACAACATTGTAAGATGAAATCTCCCGCTGGCATTTTGTTGCTTTGGGTCCATGCACAACCAATACTTCAAGACATTGGACTTTTTGGGATATTTCAACTGCACGTTTCAATAAACTTTTACCTTGATACTCCAGTAATTGTTTTAGTGCCCCAAAACGACTGGAGCTACCAGCTGCCAGTATGATGATAGAAATATTATCTACTATATTAGTTAGGTGGTTCCCATGACGTTTGTTTACCACTGCTTGAATTTCTGCGATTAAAGATAAGGCTATTTCTTCCGGCAATTCACCTCCTATGTTCAAACCCACAGGCCCGTAAACCCGTTTTATGAAATCATCCGAGGGAGTTTCCAGCATTCGTAATAGCTCATCTCTCCTGGCGATAGGACCCAGTAGTCCAATATAGGGAACGGATGACGCAACTAAATTTTTCAAATAGCTAAGGTCGTATTCAAATTTATGGGTCATTAACACTACCGCATCAATTTTGCAGAGTTCTATCTTTTTATCTAATTCCTCAGGACTGGAATTAACGATAAAAACGTTATCTGGAAAATTGTCCGGATTACTATAGCTGTCACGATAATCAACAACTGTTACATTCCAACCTAGTAGCTGTGCAGTATTAATTACTGGCATGCTATCGGGTCCGCCTCCAATAATAAGTAAATGTATAGGCGGGAGAATACGCGCCATAAAAATATCTATTTGATGACCATCAATTTCAACGGTAACAAGTAAACATACACCTGAATACAAGGTTTTAATTGCTAGGTCATAAATTGCTTTAGGTACTGGTTCGCCTTCGGTTGAATCCTCGTCGCTGGAAATAAGAAAATGAGAATCAGGTAAAAGGTCAGGGTGTGTCGAGTCACATACTGTGGCGACTACGCACTTCTGATTTAAATTCAGTCCTGCAAGTATTGTAGAAATTGGTGCATAATTATTTTCCTGACTAAGGTATTCCAACCTGATTTTAACCGCGCCATTGCAACCCAGTCCCAAACCCCAGACGAGATCTTCAGGTCCACGCATATCATAATAAACTGTTTGTGTTTTTCTTAAATTAAAAACTTCCCTGGCGTGTTCCAGTAAATCTGCTTCAAAACATCCCCCTCCAAGCAGTCCATAAAATTTACCAGATTGTGTTATCAGTAGACGTGCACCAGCCTTTCGATAAGTAGATCCGCTAGTTTCTATAATTGTTGCCAATACAAAATGCTGTTGCTTATCTTGCAGACTAAGAAATGTTTTGACGATACCAGTTAGACTTGAATTCATGGCTATAAAAAATGACGGGTTAAAATGTGAAAAGACTAATTCGAGCGTATAAACTATCCTGAAAGTAAAATCATTTTTGTTTCTCTAACCACCTAATCGTTGCAATGCTTTTTCTGCATGTTCATTCCCTTGATCGGCTGCCTTTTTATACCATTTTTTTGCTTCAATTATATTTGGGCTAATTCCTCTGCCCTTTGAATATATAACACCAAGATTGTATTGAGCAAAGGGATTACCTGCTTCTGCAGCCTTTCGATACCAGTGATATGATTCTATATCATCACGTTCTACTCCTTCGCCCTTACCAAACATAAAACCAAGAATCATTTGAGCCTGGATATGATTTCGATCGGCAGACTTTTTGAACCATTTGTATGCTTCATTATAGTCCTGATTAACACCTGTACTTTTTAGATATTTCTCTCCAAGTTTGTACATAGAATTAAGATGTCCACGTTTAGCTGCTCGTAAACACCATTTAAAAGATGCGAATTCATCTTTTTCAACTCCTATGCCCATATTGTACATGGAGGAAAGCGCGACTTGGGCACCCACATCTCCAGATTCTGCAGATTTACTGTACCAATTGAATGCCTCTTCAAAATTTTGTGTAATACCTCGCCCCTTTGCATAAAAAACGCCTAGATTAAACTGAGAGGTAACATGTCCTTGTTCTGCTGCCATTTTGTACCACTGCAATGCGATATTTAGATCTTGATCTACGTCCACACCTTTTGCATACATAAACGCAAGAGTGGATTGTGCTTCAATATCTCCAAATTCAGCTTTTGCTTTTAATTCTTCTAAAGTATCTTTGGGCTGACTATCTGTTGAACCATCGGTTTGAGTGTTATCTAAAGTCGGTTTATTCCTGGAGAATTCAGATAACCAATCAGTAATTGTTTGTGGTCTGTCATCACGTTTGAACTGCATAGCATGATCAATGGCATTGAGCATGGATTCTGAGTACTTACCTTCTCCAATTTCAGCCGCGGATACAAAACTGTCTCGTGAAGTAATACTAATAGCAGTACTACGGTCGATTGCGTCTATGGGTGGTATCCCGGCGATAGTCCGGTACAAGGTTGCGCCTAGGGCGTATATATCTGTCCAGGGACCTTGCTCATCCTCATTAGTATTGTATTGTTCAATTGGGGCATAACCTTTTGAAAAAATGCTGGTCATTGAATTTTTCCCTTGTTCCAGGGCTTGCCTTGCAGAACCAAAATCTAATAACACCGGATCACCATCAACCCTGATGTAGATATTAGCGGGCTTAATATCACGATGGATAAATCCATGGGCATGGACTCTCTTTAATCCATCGATAATAGGGAAGATT
>JBNMOP010000101.1:0-9927 GCA_051275005.1 Gammaproteobacteria bacterium
GACGTTAATTAATAAACGTGTAATCTGCAGTAAGAATTTCTAGCAGTGGGCGATCTTCCCTTAGTATGTGCTGGATAAATAGCTCGGTTTCCTTTTTAAACGACTCTCTGAGGTTGTCATCAAAATATGGGAAAATTTCAATGTCGGGTGCTGCAACATTTAACTTATTCAAGGTTAACCACTGGGCAGCAAAATTCTCCACCAATGCCAGAGAGCGTGGATCATCCAGCATACGTTTTACCTGCTGTTCCAATACTCCAGCATTTTTAAGTTTGCCGGATTCTGCGATTGTCAGCAGTTCTTCGTCCGGGATCTGGCTCCAGAGGAAAATGGATAATCGGCTAGCCAACTCCAGATCAGAGAGCGGATAAACCTCACCAGGAGAAACAGATTGCGGAACATTTTCAGTTAAAAACAAAAATTCTGGCCCAGCCAATATACGCTCTATGGCGATGCCAATGCCAGCTTCAAAACCATTCTTTCGTTGACCCTGATGATAAAAATCCAGCAATACATTCACTTCTTTTTTTGTCGGTGGTCGACGATAGGCATTTCGTGCAAATTTAGTAAGAATTTTTATCGCACAGGCTTCATCATTTTTATTTCCTGGTGTACATATAAATATTTTCTCGCGGCTAGCGGTCTGACCTGGTCCTTGTACATCAAATGGCCCACCGATTGCCAGTGTTCGTACCCCAGGATCACCACCCTTGTACTGTGTGTAATCGTACATTGTGTATTCGGGAATCAGTGGTCCTTCGGGAAGTAATGTCTCTTGTAAAAATGCGGCAGTAATCTTCTGCTTGCCAGCCTTGGCGAGAAAACGAACCTCTAGTGCTTCATCAGCAAACCGTTCATACTTTTCCTGCACCACATCACCCTGAGCGGCTGTGGAGAAGAGTTGCGATGACTTTCCATGCTTCTCGCCACCAATGGTGAATAATTTAATACGTTCATCATTCATACGAACATCAATTTGATGTTCTTTATTATCCATACCACGAATATAGTCTCGATAGTTTTTTTGCAGTCTTACCTGTATGACATATTCACCATCCATAGGAAAATGATGTTCTACAGCTATACCTCCTCGAGAGCCAAAGGGCATGTCATCATTCATACGTTCATCCTGCTTGAGCGCCTGAGGCAGGGTGTTATATTCAAAACTTGGAACGATGTCTGGATTGCCTATGGCCTGTAACCTGACCTTACGTGCTGCGGAAATATACCGTTCAATTAACAATGGTGAAAGGGTCAGCACTGTGCCGATATTATCAAAGCCGTACATAGCATCATCAGGCGGTAATAATTTATCGCCATCTATATCGATAGAAAATAATTCACTAATTGAGTTGATATATTCTGTCCGATTCAATCGCCGCATAGAAGGCCGGCCAGGTTCTGGATAATTTTTTGCGTAAAGATCCAGATTTGACTCAAGAGAGTTGATAAAGGATTGATAGGTCGCATCCGCAGGGCGCGGCATCCCTGAAGGCGGCATGGCCCTGGCGCGTAATTTTCGCAACACCTTTTCCCAGATTGCGCCGCCTGCACCCACATTCTGAACGTCCATATTCTGCAAGGACAGACCAGCAGTCATTAATGCATCATTATGACAACTTACACAATACTGATTCAGGGTCTGGCTGTATTGAGTATGATCGGATTGTTGCTGAGCAATACAAACACTGGTAAACACAACCAGTGCAATTCCTGTCCAGGACGCCACATTTTTTAACATTATTAAAGATCCTCTATGTGCCAGGGCATTGGACTATACCTATAATTATAGTCCTCAAAATTGCAAAATTGTATTACGGCATATTAAGCTAATATCGTATAAACAGGTAGCAATTCCGCTAGAAAATTACCTCATTTTTAAGGGTTTTTAGCCTAAATAGCTGATTACACCGCATATGTCGTTTTGTACACTATTGCGGAGGTACCATTAGGTGAACGGAATTTGAAGTCCCCCCCTCGGGTGGCGGGCTATAGACATGAACCTCGACGGAACGATATCCCACAATACCCGGTTCCTGAAATGGGCCAGGTGATCGATAGGGATCAATGGCGCTTTTCAGTAAAGATAGTGGGATATCAAATTCCAGACGTCGGGGATTGATGAAATACGTCTTCACTGAAAGGCCGTTCACTCGAATCAAAGATATCATTTGAAAGCCACTACCTTCCAGGGCAACACGTGTAGCCAATGATCCGGCAGTCATAATGGCAGGCGAGATAGAACTGATAACCGGCGCAAAGGTTGATCCGGCGATGGAACGGGGTGGGTTGGTAAAGCTATAATATTCCGGATGAAAACCCGGTGTTAACCAACGTCCATCTTTCATTACACGTGAAATTTTTTGGGAGTTATAGATGTCTTGTAATGGATCCGCATCAAGCACAACAAGATCCGCAAATTTTCCTGTTTCAATGGAACCGACTTTAGCCGGGCCCCGTGCACCCTTTAATCCTTCAAATTGCTCCGCTGACCAACGGGTTGCAGATTTAATCGCCTGCATGGGTGTTAAACCGGCTTCAACTAGCATTTGCATCTCCTGATGTAAACCCAATCCAGGCACACCGGCGGTGATCGCATCGGTACCAGCTTGAATCTTGCCACCTGCCGCGACAAAGCGACGAACCAATTCATTAATATTTTTGTACCCTTCTTTAAACTGAGCAAGGTCTTTTTCTGGTAGCTTACTCACATAAGGCAAGTTGCCATAGCGGTTGGAAAAATTTTTGATCTGCCTGTGTTTTGCTAACAAACTTTTTGCCACGCTCTGTGGAAAATAACTCAGGTCAGGATCACTGATCACCTTGTAATCATCTAGCTCTCTACGCGCAGCGTCTTTACTCATTGCACCCCATTCGTACGTAAGGGTTGGGTTAAGATATGCCCCCTTCTCCACGGCTTCCTTGATTATTTGATCTAGTTGTTCCCATCTTCCTGTCATAAATGTCGCCCACGTTAGATGTTCGCCATTTTGAAACTCTTCCAGTTCCTGTCCTGTCATCACTGCCTGAGCAAATCCCCAAATGTGTTCGATCACATCATGACCATCCGCCAAACTTAGGGGAACATTTTCACTATGACCGAATATCATATACCCCGCCCGATGCACTTCACCTGCGGCTATAGCATATGCCTCACTTATGTCACGATTGTTTGTGGGGAAGTGTGCAATATCCGGTTTCATCTCCAGCCATTCCTTTACTATCTGACGTATCTCAGAACGGCTGTGATCTTTATTAAATGACGGACGGTTGGCACTGTGAAATAACCTGGGTACTGTATGGGAATATTGGCTTTCCATACGTCTATTTGGATCAAACTCAATCAGACCCACAACAGATGTGACACCATGATTAACATACATCTCTCCCATCCAGTCCAACCAGTGCACATGAGTATCTATCAGGCCAGGGATAATAAACTTACCAGTGAGATCTATCGTCTCTGCGTTACCTGGAATTGTTGCACCTGAGGGAATAACTTGCTTTATGGTATTTCCTTCAATCAGCAATGAATACCCACGAAGTGGGGTATCGGAAATACCATCTATTATTGTTGCCCCCGTGAGCACCAGGGTATTTGAATTGTCCTGAGCAACCAGCGATACACTACCAATTAAAAAAAACAGGCTAGCTGTGATTATTCTAATAATTCTGCTATTTCCCTTCATTACGGCCCCCGTATTATTATCAGTTCTTAACATAGAACAGTGTTTTAACCAAAATAGTTACTCTGATTTAGACCAGATATGATAATTATATACCATATGCAACTTTTCACTCTCCTGCTACAAAAATGTAATGTAATTGGGATATTGACCTGGCTAATGTGGGGAATCATCCTTCTAATTCCACTGGTTGGATTTAGTAATCGCTTCATGGTCGGGAAGGATTGGCAATGGTCGTATCTGACCCGTTCAAGAGGTGTCAGACTCATTACGTCTGAAAACAAACTGGAATAATTAAATTAATGATACCCGCCAGGTCAAATATGTTTCGCCATTTAATCTGACGATCAGGACATTACTTCAAACAGGTATATCTACTTTCTTAAAAGAACTTGTACTCAAACCGCAAACCATAGATATGGAGACTTGGCCATAGTCAAGGTCCGACCTTCTAAAAAGTCTATCTCTAAACATAAATACAAAATCATGTGCACAAGATTTAATGTATTTTTATTTCAAAATGATTTAGGCATTAAACTTACATAAGAGGTACAACTATTTACAGAACACAATGTTTACATTTAGTTAGGCGTTAGGAGAAACTTCCTCATTCACCGCAGCTTCATCACGCCACTTTAGTTTTCTTCTATCTAATTCCTCATTTACCGGTTTCAATCTTACCTTAACCTTTTCTCTAAACCGGGTTGCATCAGCAGCCAATCCCCCACGTCCAGGTACACATACACCTAAAGGACCTGTTGGAGCAGTTTCTCCCGCGCCAAGCTCAAGTAACATTTCTGCCGTTTCAGGTCGAGGCAGCGTCCGATCCAATAACCCCGTGCTATCGTTTGCTAATGCCAGACCCATGGGTGTTTGTCCACAACCATTCATAACATCTATCTTCGCACCTGCTTCCACCAGAAATCTGACCAACTTGGTGGCACCAATGAATGCTGCTGCGTGCAAGGCTGTCCATCCAGTTTCTGTGGCTGCATTTACATCCGCTCCAAGGTTGATCAACCTTTTGGCAATCAGCAGGGCATTTTCCTGTTCGTCTATGGTCATATCACTACGTCTGCCCAAACCTACGGCGGCCATCAGCGAGGTTGCATTACCTACCACCATATTATCCTCTGCGGGAAAATTAACCTGCTTAATAAATAGATCTTCATCAATCTCTGTTTTCACAATTGGTTTGGCCCCTTCTTCCATTAGCATTGCAGCGGCAACACTATCCTGGGCCGCAGCCGCGAGTAAAAATGGTGTGGCATTTCTCAGGGTAAACCATGGATTAACATCCAATCTTAAGGCTTCTGGCGGGTATTTCATTTTTGCATTAGGATCCGCACCGTTGGCAAGTAATGCGCCGATCAATTTATGCATGTTGTTTCCAGGCATCGATTTATCCGTATCGTTGCCATATTTAAATCCGGGTTTGACAACATACACATCCACATTCGGCACCTTCATATAGGCCAGTTGCTCTTCATTGAGCACTTCAAGTGGTTTACATAGGAAATTTTCATTTGCAAAATTACACACCATGGTCTTGTCGGTAATAATTATGCCATGGAGGATTTTGATTCCATCACGTAAGGCATAGTGCAAAGCAGTCATACCATTAACATCCTCTACGTTCGGGTCTGCGCCCTTTTCCAGTAAATATACCGCGAGGTCTTCGTGTCCTAGTGCAGCAGCCATAATCAAAGGACTGCCGTCTGACTCAGAGACCGCATTTACATCTGCCCCCAACTCCACCAATAATCGTGCTGTTTCCACATCACCCACCATGGCGGCAAACAACAGTGGCGTATATCCACCCAGAGGTACTGTTCGAATAGTAGATCCACTATAGCCTTCCAGTTCCATTGGAGTGAATTCCTCATTCAACATGATAGTCTTCGCATTGATGTCAGCACCGCGTTCGATTAAGAGTCGCGCAATATCTGGATAGCCAAAGGAGATAGCCCACATCAACGCACTTTGTCCACGCCGAGGTTCACGAGTGTTGATCTCTGCACCGTTGTCCAAAAGCATTTGTATCGCCTCTGTGAAACCAGTCCGGGCAGCGGACATAAGCAGTGTCTCGCCACTCCACATTGCAAAGTTAGTATTGGCATTACCTTCTAATAAGATTTTTACCATCGGTGCACTACGATTTTCATTGGCAAGCATTAGGGGGGCTACGCCATAATCGTTACCGATATTTGGATCTGCCCCCGCATCCAACAACTGTTGAACCGATTCCATGTTATCCCAGTAGGTAGCAAAGGCCAGGGCAGTAGCCCCATCCGCCTGGGTGGCATTAATGTTCACGCCCTTATCATTCAGTAAAGAACGAACCCCTGCCCAGTCCTGTGACTTGGCGGCGTCTATTAAACGCATATCTGTCTGCGCCACCACTGTCAAGCTAACAATAGACAGCAATAAGATAAACGTTAAATACTCGACAGATTTTGCACCTAAATTAAGTGCATAATTATTATTTATACTCATATCTTCTGCTCTACCTTCATTTAATTTTTTTAATCGGGATGGATAAGCGCATCACTCCAAAGGAAGACTCACAAAATAATTTATGATGGATAGACAATGCGACTAGGTACTCAATAGCCGAGCAAAGTCGGCTGAGAAATACCCTTAGATAAGGGATAATTAATGTGTAGAGTTTTGAAGTCGTAAATTCGGCTATCCATTTAAACTTTTACATTTAATGTTGTGACATCAATTCTCGAAAATATAGCTACTACCTTAGATGGACACCTACAATTATATAAAATCAGAAGAAAAAATTATATTTTGATTAACCGTTTCCCCAATTCTTTTTCTTTGCTGCGAGTTTCTCTTGCACTGCCTGGATTGCTTCTACCGCACCACCAACCAGAGGTTTCTCAGCACCCAATCCACCACGTCCTCCTACACATGCCCCAACTGGACCTGCCGAAGGTTTATCACCTGCGCCCAATGCTAATAACAACTCTGAGGTTTCTACCCTTGGCAATGTTCTATCCAACATTCCTTCTGTCCTGTCCGCCATTGCCAAACTTATTGGGGTTCTGCCACAGCCAGTCATGGCATCAATTTCTGCACCCTGTTCTACCAGAAAGCTAATCAGCTTATCTGAACCGAGGAAGGCGGCTGCATGTAAAGCGGTCCACCCGGTAGCCGTGGCTTCATTAACATCCGCCCCCAGGCTAATCAGAATTTTAGCAATCTCCAAAGCGTTATTTTCTTCATCAAAAGTGAGATCAGCCCTGCGACCCATGCCAACTGCCGCCATTAACGACGTCGCGTTACCTACCACCATATTATCTTCGGCAGGATGATTTACTTGAACGTCATAGACCTCATTATTTAAATCTGTCATTACCAATGGGGTCGCACCTTCTTCCAGTAATATGGACACGGCATCGAGATCCTGAGACGCTGCAGCCAGAAAAAACGGTGAGGCATTCTTCATGGTAAACCAGGGATTTCTTTCCAGTCTTAGTACCGCAGGGGGGTATTTCATCTTTGCGTTTGGATCAGCACCTTTAGCTAATAATGCTGCAGCTAATTGATGCATGTTATGCCCGGGCAATGGTTTATCACCTACATAATAACCGTAGTCGTCATAATCAGATTCGACAACATACACCTCTGAATCTGGGTTTTCAACATAAGCAACTTGAGCCTCATTCAGAGTCTCATGGGGTCTACACAGAAAACTTTCTCCACCAAAATTACATACCATTTTTTTATCTGTAATAATCAGGCCGTGCAGGACTTTAATACCATCCCGTAGTGCGTAATGTAGGGCTGTCATGCCATTATCATCTACTGCATTCGGATCAGCGCCCTGGTCCAGCAGGTATAAGGCGAGGTCTTCATTACCCTGAGATGTAGCCATAATCAGAGGACTTCCGTCTGTTGCGGAAACGGCATTTACATCAGCACCTTTTTCAATTAAATATTGAGCAGTTGCCACATCTCCTACGCGTGCGGCAAACAATAAGGGTGTATAACCACCCATGGGCACGGTTTGCACAGGTGCCCCTTCATAACCTTCGATTGCCATGGGAGTGAAATCTTCATTGAGCATAATCGTCTTTGCATCAATATCGGCACCACGATCGACTAACAGTTTTGCAATATCTGGATGCCCAAAAGAAATGGCCCACATCAGAGCACTTTGTCCGCGACGCGGATCTGTAGCATTTATATCCGCATCATGGTCCAAAAACAATTTTATCGCTTCCATAAAACCAGTCCGGGCAGCGGACATAAGCAGGGTCTCTCCGCTCCACATTGCTACATTAGGATTGGCCTTGCCTTCTAACAAAGTTTTCACCATCTCTATACTGCGATTTTCACTAGCAAGCATGAGAGGTGTCACACCATAGTCATTACCAATATTTGGATCGGCCTTTGCTTTAAGCAAGAGACGCACAGATTCCACATCATCCCAGTAGGCAGCATAGGCAAGGGCTGTGGCCCCATCCGGTTGGGTAGCATTAACATCCACTCCCTTCTTATTCAGCAATGTTCGCACACTCTCCCAATCCTGTGACTTGGCCGCGTCTATTAGTTCAGACTGTGCAAGCGCAGAAAAGCTGATTAATGAAAGAAGGAAGACTGCCGTCAGGCAGTCTCCCAAATGTTTACCCAATCTATCTGGTCTAATGAAGTCTGTACTCATAGCTTTGACTCTATCCTATTTGGTTTTTTTAATGTTACGCAGGAAGACTAAGATCCAACTCACCAGTTGAAAAGCCCAGCTCGCCACCAAAACTTTCTGTCTCGATTCCCATCTTGTTCAACATCGCGACATGAAGATTGGAAAATGGAGTGCCTTCCTTATAAACAATATGGCGACCGCCCTTGAGCGTACCGCGACCACCACCAACCAGTGCCATAGGCACATTCCATTGGCTATGAATATCTGCATCACCCATACCGGCACCATAAACCAACATGGAATTATCCAGCAGTGAGGAACCATCGATATCCTTGGTCGCTTTCAGTTTGGTCAGGAATTCACTGAACAGTTTCGCATGATAAACGTTGATATCACCTGCTTTTCGCATCTTAGCAAGATTACCCCTATGATGGGTTGTGGGGTGATACGGATCGGTATGCCCAAGCTCGGTGAATACCAATTCGCTATATTCACGTGCCACCATAAAGGTGAAGACACGGGTCATATCGGTCTGGAAAGCCATCAACATCAAGTCATACATTAAGCGAACATGCTCTTCATATTCTGGAATACCAATAGGCCTTGCCATATCTGGCAGATCCATATCAACTTTAGATTCCGCTTTTTGTATACGAAATTCCACATCTCTCAGGGCGTCTGTAAAATCGTCCAGCTTGGATTGGTCTGTTGCACCGAGCTTCTTCTTGGTTCGAGAAAAGTCCGCTTTGACGAAGTCCAGAATACTTTTCTGCTCCGCAATACGTTCCCTTCTAGCTTCAGAATCCGTGCCAGCATCACCAAACAAACGCTCAAAAATATCACGGGGACGATGCACCATAGGTAATGGTGAAGTCGGGGTACCCCAGGAAATGGTGTTGGTATAGGCAGAGCTATAACCGCCGGTTGACTGACCTGCGAGTGCTGCGGCATCTTCTATACAGAGTTGCAAGGAACCAAGAGGTGTCTCCTTACCAAATTCTCTGGCGACCATTTGGTCCACGGAAATTCCGGCATGGATCTCACTTACTGACTGGTTGGGTTTAACTCCTGTCAGGAACATGGTGCTGCCACCTACGTGTCCACTAACACTTTCCGCATCACCATTGTTCAAATTACTCAAAACAAGAAGTTGATCACGGAACGGTTCCCATGATTTCAGGACATCTGACATGACATAGTCTGAACCTGCAGTTGTGGGTCGGAATCTATCCCTGATAATACCATTTGGTGTGTAGGTATAACCTACGCGCAATGGCATTTTCATTTCTGATGTGGCTGCCAGTGCCGGAACCATGGCATCCAACATTGGCATAGCGACTGAAGCGCCTACGCCTTTTAAAAAGGTACGACGTGGAATGGATTTCTTCAATATGATCATGATCCTGATCTCCTCTGTTGGAATGGTAAACTGTTAATAATGGATAGAACGATAGCTGAAAACTGATAATCTTTTTTAGACGCCGTATCTACGATGCCACGAACGGAAGGCATATCATAATGCTCAACCGGACGACCTAATGCGTAGGTCAGCAGCTTCTGGGTGAAAGCAGAGGCAAAAACCTC
>JBNMOP010000102.1:0-9807 GCA_051275005.1 Gammaproteobacteria bacterium
CCGGCCAGGGGCCTCACCCGAAGCGTCAAGATACGCTTTGGCAATCTGGAACCAGACATCACGCTGGGGGACACCGGGTGCAGCGGTCTCAACTGATGCCTTGATAGCCAGTTCACCTACCCGGTTTGAAAGTCTAAGCGCCGCTATTTCTTCAGGGCCTCGGGAAAGCTTAATGCGCATCAAGAAATCTGCTGCGGATTCAAATTTTATTCCTGGAAATTCTCGAGTGAGTTTTGCCAATGATGTGTAACTGACGCCACCTTCATCTTTACGCAGTGTCCCAGACAGATTGCCAACACCGACCCGACCAGTGGTAACCCCTGCCTGCTTTAAGCTGGCAATAATCAAGTCCGTACGATTTAACAAACTACTCATAACATTAAACTCACCACCCGTGAATGCCTGAAAACTATCGTCTTCATCACCGACCCGATAAATAGCCGTTGGGTTACCCTGCTGCGGAAAAACCACCCATTCTGGACCAGATTCAGCCAACCATTTTACATCCGCATTGCCTTCTGATCTGGCAGGCACCAATAGCGCATCAAATCCAACTCGACGCATCCATTCACGAGTCTTACGCCAACGTCGTTGTAATTCATTCAGTGAAAATCCCTTGGGCATATTTTCTGGAACAAGTTGTTCCATACCAGGAATAGTTATCGATTTACGAGGAGAGAATGAGGCGTCCATGCTGGCACACCCAGTTAATATGGTGCCTGCAGATATCGCAGCTGTACTCGCCAACAATTCTCTACGGGAAATTCCTTTGGTCTTGTTAATTTCTGGCATAGTAACCCCCCACTTAAAATATTAACTTTTGGTATTACCAATCTTTTATAGCGACTGGAATTAAACTAACTATCTGACATCCAGTTTATTGAAAGCGAAATAGAATATGTCCATTTCGTTGTTCGAAAGATGCTGTTTGTGCCTCAAGGGGCATAATAGATTTTAAATTGATCCCCATTAACTGTCCTCGATAGACCTCTCTTTGAATATCAGGGTCATTGGGATCAATCGGCATGCCATCCATAAAAATTCCTTCAATTCGGTATTGAAAACCCGTAGGCCCAGTCCTTTCAAGTTGTCCCACTGTGAGCAAATTATAAACGTCGCGCGATGACCTAATACGCGCAGAAAAATTTACATGATCTGCACGTATATAAAACTTGGCATCCTCCATAAATGGAAACCCATCCCCGCCCACCAGCGCATTGAGTACTTCTTCCTGTAATATCCAGGCATCTCCATCATCTGAACGATTCAACACTTCTCCGATACCTACACCAGCGATACGGGTTTGTGCCCAATTAAAAAATAAGGTGAACGTTGTGCCCCTTAAGGATTCCCAATCTTCTGCAATCCGATAGGCGATATAGGGTTCTGCAAAGGGGGAAACTAACCCGCCTTGCACCCTGGCCATGCGCTCATCTCTTGCTTGTGAAGCAGATTTAAATGGGACTAGTAAAGCAGCATATCGGCGTAAAGAATCTTCCTTGCCCTGTAACTGGCGATAAGATTCTGCTAATTCTGTTAATGATTCCAGATCTTCGATTAACCTTTTTTGCATAAGTTCGGTGCTGGCCAACACATCAATCGGATCCTGAGCACCGGCCCACAGTGCACCAATAGCACTCCCCGCATAAACATCGTAAAACCGCATACGACGAACAGCAGTATCTGCCTGATCGTAATACTCCGCCCTGGCCAGTTCTACCTCAGGCTGTAACCTTTCTATCCTTTCTCCTACGCTATCGAGCTGCTGCTGTAATAATCTTGTTCCAGCTGAAGGCTCATCCATATCCTGTACAAAGTATGCAAATACACCTGAAAGGTGTGCGAAGACTGGCCTGGTCTGTAAGCCAAAAACAAACACACTCGTCGCAACAATCAGAAATAATACTGATCCTTTCATCGATCGCCTTTTCCTATCGCCCTTTGACTAGCAAGGCCACCACCTAGTAAGCCAAGTATGGGTCCCGTAACAAGTACAACGCCTATTACCAACATAGGTGAAGTCAACTGGCTGGACATAAACGGCAACAAGGAAATAATAATTTTTTGTATGACTTCACCAAGATATAAAAAAGAAGCCCCGGCCAATACCGAAGAGAATAGCCCCAGGAGAAATGCCTCAATTAAAAACTGACTGCGTATACCCCATGGACCTACACCTACCCAGTGCTGGATCTGGATCTCAACTTCGCGATTAAGTACGGCCAGTTGCATAGCCGTCAGACTCATTAACAATGCTGCAATAAAAAAACCGATAATAAATATGATGCCGCCCTTTTGAATACCATTGGAGATTCGATATAAAACCTGTGCAAACCCCTGGCCCCAGATCACATCCCCTACGCCCTCCAGCTTCCTTATTGATGCAACGATTTCGTCGGCCACTTCCGGATCCTGCAACTCTACTGACAGACTATCTGAAAACGCATCAGCCGGCAGGGCATTCATTAATGTTTCACGACCAAATACTGGCGCTAATCTTTCATAAGCAGACTCACCCCGCAACAATTCTACACCGCGAATTCCGGACAATGGTTCAATGCGTGTTAATAATGTTTCTGCGGACGTCCCTTCAGCAGGGAAAACTCTAACCTGCACCTGTCGTTCTAACAGGCTGGCAACCTGTGCAAGGTTAGCGTTCAACCATAAAAAGCCACCAAACATTAGTAGTGTTAAGGTCAGCAAAACTACTGTGGCAATACTCGCCCAGGTGTTTCTGGCGATGCCTTCCCTTGCTTCACGAAGTCGATAAAAAACAGCCCACATACTCATGATGCGCTCTCCTGCTTTTCTCCGGTCCAATATCCACCCGTTGCATCACTAATAACTTTGCCGTCTTCAAGACGTATTACGCGTCTACCAAGTCGGTTGACTACATCCACTGCATGGGTTGCAAATAATACCGTTGCCTTGTGTTCTTTATGAAAGCGATCAAATATTCCCAGCACGCGGTCAGTATTTTCAGGGTCCAGATCACCCGTTGGCTCATCGGCAATAATTAATTTTGGTTCATTAATTAATGCCCTGCCAATGGCAACACGTTGCTGTTCCCCTCCAGATAATTCACTTGGTAGTCGATGAGACTTATTATCCAGGCCTACCAATTCAAGAATTTCCTTGGTTCGACGCCTCACTTCGGGTGGGGGCATGGCGAGGACTTCAGCACCATAGGCGATATTTTCATAGGCAGTTTTCTTTTCCAGCAACCTGAAAGACTGGAAAATAATACCCATAGAACGGCGAAGTTTGCTGCCATGTATACGGGCTGTATCCATATCACCAATAAGGACTTGACCATCGTCAGGAATTTCTTCCTTATACAATAATTTTAGTAATGTAGTTTTTCCCATCCCGGAAGCACCAACCAGAAATGCCCACTCGCCAGAATTCAGTTTAAGAGAAACATCGTCTAAGGCCGTAAAGCCAGCGGCTTCATAACTCTTACAGACATGATCAAGAACAATTTCGATAACGGCTTACTCCTTATGTTATTTAATCAGGATCGTTTACTTTTGAAAAATAATATAACACCCAGGAACAATACTGCAGTAGTTAATCCATATAAAAGGTTATGGTTTGTTTCAATTACCGCATCTGCTTCCGCAGAATCATTCATAGTAGCCGATACGGCATTAACAGATGATGCGACAGCTTGAATTGGTTCCGCTTCAAGATAAACCCATAACGTAAAATCACCCAGGTCTTTTAGGAACGAACGTTTGATTATTCTATTTTTCCACTGGATTAGATCAGTGGGCCCATTAGCCACCCTGCCATGGGAATATAACGGGTAAACCTCACCTGCCACAGTAATATAATATGAGCTACCTCCGTCCGGGTTCATGCGAGATTCAATCGCAGTCACCTCTCCAACTGGCCCCACACGCATCCCTTTTTTATCGAGTAATGTTTCACCATTAACCCCAGCAGTAAGGTTCATTGCAATAAATTGTGCTGCCTCACCCTTGGTTGGAACCGCTTCAGGCGTATCCGGATTCAATTGCCCCTGAAACAATAGATTATTAATATCAATATAGGTCGCATCACCATTTAAAGATTCTATTAGTCCTTGCTTAAGTGTTGTATTTGACAAAGCGCGGATATCTGGCGTTTCTCCACCTTCAGCAAGCCCGTTAGCCAGAGCTGCCCATGCAGCCAGTTCAACACGACTAAGTGATAAGTCCGGTTCAAATACAGGTGTTTCCGGGAGGATACCTGCGCCTACCAGGAGTACAATTTCAAACTGGGAATCTGAAAATTCTATATCTGGAAACTGACTGCCCTCGTTTTTTATATGCGCTCTGACACCAATACTTATAAATATCATCAAAGCCGATATAAAAAAAATGGAATTATTTTTGAAGCAAAATTTCATCACAAATTTATTGTATTTTTATTAATTATTAATGACTATGTTGATGATCAGCATGTGATTCATCACCTGCTTCCAGGAACACCCATAATTTAAATTGTCCCAGATTTCGAATAACAGACCTTCTTACGTTTTTATCCTGCCACAGTTTTAAATCTGTTGGGCCATTTGCGAGTTTGCCATGAGGATACATCGGGTAAGTCTCATTGGCGATGGTTATAAAGTAAGACGTACTACCATCGGGATTTGTACGCGTCTCAACACTGCTTACCTTGCCAGTCGGGCCAAAATACATCCCCCGCTTTTCCAATAATGTTTCACCCTTGATGCCGTTGGACAGATTTGCCGCAATAAATTTTGCAGCGTCTGCGCGGGTTGGGTTCACTTTAGATGAATCAGTTGACAGAAATCCGTTGAATAAAACTTTATTTATGTCTGCATAACTTGCATCACCGTCCACGGTATCTATCAGGCCGTTAGTTAGTGCAATGTCAGCAAGTGACTTTATCATGGGTTTTACACCTGCCTCAGCCAATCCTGTTGCAAGCGTAGCCCAGGCAGCAAGATCAAGTCTGGAAAGTCTGTCTTCTGGATGGTAGTTTTCTGTCACGGGAATAATGCCAATACTTACCAGAAGTATCACATCAAAACGTGCATCGATAGTTTTGATGTCTGGAAACAACGTTGTTTCATTGTCTGTATGCGCAACCACATTACATACTGTAAATAATAAATAGACCAGGGTAAAAACTGACCATGATTTGTTATTGGACAAAATTTTCATTCTTGTGCTCCTATCTCTAAAACTTTGCCAGCGCTTCTTCAGCAGCCCTGGTTACCGAAGCATCATCATCCTCTATCGCAGCACGTAATGCTGAAACCGCAGGACGAGCCAGTTCTCCCAAATTACCCAGTGCTATAACAGCGGCTTTTCTCACAGGTGCCTGTTCATCAGACAGACCGGTAATTAATGCGGAGACTACATCCGCGTTACCCATTTCATGTTGTCCAAGTGCCAATGCTGCAACACCTCTTACCTGCCATTCTTCATCATTAAGCGCCTGAATCAAAGGTTGTAAAGAGGCGGTACTCCCAACACCAACAACCCCTAATGCCCTTGTGGCCGCCCAGCGGACAGTCCAACCACTTGCAAGCAAAATCTTTTGCGACGCCTCGCTTGAAGCATCTATTACTTCACAAAATCCAGCATTCATTGCTGTTGCAGCGGCGGCCAGAGCAACTACTGATTCCTCAGCAGTTGACCCCATTTGCTCCAATGCAAACGCGGCCGCTTCACAAACACGTGAATCTCCGTCCTTCAACACTGTTGAAAGGGCCTCGATACTCTTCGTGGTTATATCAGTATCATCCGTACCTAATGCACCCAGTGCACGTGCGGCTGACCACCGTACTACCCAGTCCTCATCATCTAACGCAGCCGTTAATGAGGCAATTGTCTGTTCGCTAATATCTCTATTGCCAATATCTTCACCTATGGCCCAAAGCGCACGGGCGGAAGACCATTGTACTTGCATCACATTATCGGCCAGCGCCATTGATAAGGCCGAGATCGCATCCACTGCCTCGTCTCCCATTGCCCCCAGGGCACGGGCAGATCCCCATCGAACCGGTATTGAATCGTCCTGTAATCCATTTATTAATACGGGAACAGCGGGCTTACCTATTCTGGATAGTGATTCAACTACAGTTTCAATCACTCGCCAATCTGGATCGCGAAGTTCTGATGACAATACAGGCACCGCTGCCTCTGCATCTGCACCAAGTTTGCCCAAGGCATGGGCCACTGCTGCACGCATTTCCCAATCCTCATCAGTTAATGCCGCAATGAGCTCAGGAACGGCAACTTTACTTTCCGGGGCAAGACCCGAGAGTGCCAATACCGCAGCCTTTTGCGTATCCTTGGATACAGCATTCAATTTATCCTTAATTTCAGACACTAAAGACCCTGCCGTAGTGTGTAATGTCCCTAACGACAATGCTGCCCGCCTGCGTACTACCCAATCCAGATCATCCAATGCAAAAATTAAACCGGATACTGCTTCTTTGGAACCTGCGCCCACGTCTTCAAGCGCCCTCACAGTCGATCGTCTAACCTCACGTTCTACATCAGATAATAAAGCAACCAGTTTAGGAATCGCCTTTGCGCCGTCAATACCTGTTATAGCGAGACTCTCTGCAGCATCTCTTCTTGCCGTCCATAAGGGATGATCCAGGGCAACTATTAACCTGTCCACATCTGTTACGGCATGAACAGGCTGGAATAAGATCAAACATATAAGACTTAGAAATATCCTGTTTTTATAATGTTTCATTTAACTTAAATAATCCTGGCTTACTGTAATCACACTCATTAATGTGAGACACATCTATATTTATTTTCGTTCATAACGAACGTTCCTTTAATCTTAAGGAACCTATGATTAAGTCAGAGGTTCCTGCCACACAAGGATGTGCGACCATAATCAAATACTGTAAGTATTTGATTATGTAAGCGAAATAAAAATTACACTTTTTATTTCACGTGCTCTGATAAGTCCCGGATGGACTTATTCAGAGCTTCCTTGTCTAATCCCACTCAGGGTTTTGAAAACAAGCTGTCATTAATTTCTTTAACAAAATCTATGCTGGTAAAATTAGATAAGTAAAGTGTCTGGCCATCTGGTCGTAATAAAGTTCGCTTATATCCGCGGTTGATACCATCAACAACCTTGAAATCCTCCAACAGT
Organism: Gammaproteobacteria bacterium; assembly: GCA_051275005.1. GTDB lineage: Bacteria > Pseudomonadota > Gammaproteobacteria > Eutrophobiales > Eutrophobiaceae > Eutrophobius. The sequence continues at coordinate 7,138 of JBNMOP010000102.1, forward strand.
ATGGTTTCATACGTGCCATCACCATGATGTGAAAAATAAACCTTGGTTAATTGATTTTCTTTATTGAAATGGAAATTATATACCTCGCCCCCATGCCCGTGTCCTGCAGATGCTGCACTATGTTCTGCTTTTGCTACATTATGATCTGCTTTCGCATTGTTATGTTCTGCCTTGGCATCGTTATGTTCTACTTTAGTATCACCGGCATCATGGCTGTGTTCCTTTATTGGCGCCAAGAAATATCGATCTGCAGGACTTTTTGCATAGGTAATCTTAATCACGTCTGTTTCTGATCCGTTAACACTATCGTTACCAGTAAACTCTGCTTTTTGTTCGGAATCATCTAGTATAAACGGCAGGCTAAAGCGAAAATATGCATCAGAGATGACACGCCTGGCCTCATTAATCACATCATGATTACCCGGCTTACCGTCTACAGTTGCCCAAAATTCAGTTCCATCCCATCCATATACAGTGTTTATACCAGTGCGCGATAGCTCAATACGGTAACCCTTATTTTCAGTACTCATGGTATGGATTAAATTAACCTTAATCGTACCTTCGTCCTCGTATCGGAGCTGGGATTCATATACCACCAGATTACCATTCTGCTGCCAGGTGGTATTGCCCCCGGCGGAGTCAACTGCCCTATTGATGATGTCAGATGCCTTATCTTGTGCATGTACCTGTGCCGAAAATACACTAAAAAATAATATGCAAAATGAAATAAAGAGTATCTTATTTCTGATATTCATATTCGTGCTCCTTAAAGGAAACGTTATATTTTATAATTCTCTTAAAACCCACCGATACATTCCAGTAACTTTAGACCCTTATATTCAATTTGAATAGACTAATTATTTTGCTAATGGGTCCGGTCGCATCTGGAAATGAACGACTAATGGTCGGGTACCTTTTCCACCCTCTTTATGCCAGGGTGTTCTGTCACCGCTTGGTACCCAAAGTCCTCTTCCTTTCCAGCCCGTATTCGGATCATCAATCCGACCCTGAAATCCTTTGGTATAAAAACCTAATGGGTAAGGTAGACGTAATGTTAAAAATTTTCCATCAACAAAGGCATGCACACCATCGTGCAGATTTCCGGTTACCATGGGTACATTACTACCCAGTCCCAGGGTATCGTGCTGATCGACCCAGGTGTAATAACTGGATTCAACACTGAAATCTGGCACGTCTATAAATCCAGGACCTGGTAAATCATGGAAGATCCAGCCTTCAGGACAATGATCTCCTGTTGCCTCAGGACCATTCAAGGGGCCGGTACACTTTCTTCGATCAAATTCACCCAAATGCCCACTGGCCATAGATGACCAGATCACGCCATTGCGATCTATCCCGGCACCGCGATTACCAAAACCAGGTAATGGAGGACGGAAAAATTCACTCAGGCGAGTTTCTGGATCAAAGCGTACCACTCCACCCCGAAATTTATTACTCACGCTTGAGTACCAGACTGTCCCATCAGCCGGATTTGGCATCACGGCATAGGTATCTCCAATGAAACGTTTATCCAAATCGGGATTAACCTGTTCATCCGGTTCCACCCACTCATCCAGTACACCATTACCATTGGTATCAAAGACAAACGGTGCCCAACCCACTGCCTTCGCTGAATCACCGGTCTCGTTAAAAATTTTAGTATTGACCCAGCCAGCAACAAAATCATCACCACTGGTCCAAAGGGTATTATTCTCATCTTCTGAAAACTGTAGGTGATGGGTGCTATAACAAGTATCGATAAATTTATACTCTCCAGTGGAAGGCTCATACACGGATAATTGTCGACCAGCCCTGGTCGTTGGAAATACCTTTGCCGAGAGATGATCTGATCCTTCTTTACAGAATGCCGGGTTGTCGCGCGCGCGAATCCTTGCGGTAAACCAAACGCGTCCATCCTGATCGTGCATAGGATTATGGGCATTCGCCTGACTATCCCATAACACCTCATCACCCCAATATGGAGAAGGCGCAATGACAGGGTCATCCCCGGTTGAGGGTGTTTCCTCGTCTCTAACTAGAGCCGTAAAACTAGTGTCCGTATTAGTAACCGGATCCAGGATAGGAAATTCATCGGTACTCAATTCAGGTGCGCCAAACAAGGGGCCATTGGCATTAACTGTGGGATTTCGTTCATCCGTTCCGGATAGATCATGTAAATATACTTTGGGGTCAGCCCAATCTCTAACAGTCAGTACCAGATTACGTTCCATACCACTGGGACGCGGTGGATCTTCATGGGGTAATTCTCCTGCGGCGATACGGTCTGTCCAGTCAGCAAAATATTTGAACGGCACACCTTGCAAAGCCCCAAATGCGCTGATCATTCGATTGCCTGCCTGACCGGAACTCATACGTCTGGCCCAGGCGGCCTCGGAAGATGGAAATTCTCCCAGTGATGCTGGAATCGTCCGGGTCGCTTTATTGCCCATTTGATGGCAGCCAACACAATCCCTGTTTTTTATATGCCAGAGGTATTCGTTTAAACCACCGGGTAAAAACGAAATCTCATCTGATGCTGGCATTTTCATCATTGCATACCAATATGCCGCAGGGTAAATTTCTGCAGCGGCGGCCCTGTCCGGTGCCAATTGTGTATTTAATCCGACAAGACTACCTCGGCTAGCATCGGCTTTTGTAGAATCCAACAGG